>JAFDXB010000116.1 GCA_018268175.1 Bacteroidota bacterium
GCCGTTGGTTTAACAACTGAATTTTCAATAATGAATTTTACCTGCTGCGCAGAAAGTTCAGGATAATATTCCCTGATTAATGCAGCAATGCCTGCAACTACCGGACATGCCATACTAGTACCGCTTGCTTTACCATATTTATCTCCTCCGGGAATTGTAGAATAAATTCCAACACCGGGAGCAAAAACATCAACCTGGTCAGGACCGTAATTGCTAAAACCTGCAATTAATCCACCATTCAATTTATTACCGCTTGCACCAACTGTAATTAGGTTATATGCCTGTCCACCGGATAAAAAATACTTATTAGGAAAGTTGAAAGTTGTATCTATATTCTTTGCTTCATTTCCAGCAGCATGAACTAATAGCACATCTTTGCTTTGCGCATATCTGAAAGCATCATCAACCCATTGTTTTTCAGGTGAAAAATCTTTTCCGAAACTCATGCTAATAACTTTTGCGCCATTATCAACAGCATATCTTATTGCAAGAGCGATATCTTTATCATGTTCGTCGCCGTCAGGCACAGCTCTCACGGTGAGCAAGGCAACATTATCAGCAACACCATCAACACCAACACCATTATTTCTGGCAGCGCCTATTATGCCGGCACAATGAGTTCCATGAAATGGAGTATTTGCCATGATATCATTATTGCCATAAATTGTATCATTGATGTTTGATTCATCATCGCCTACGATTTCTTTACGGTAGGGTGGTGGCGGAGCACTTGCAGAACTTGCTTTTGTAAGTTCATTTTCAAATTCTTCAATTAGTTGAAGATTGGTGATATCGTCTGTATTATTTGCTTTTGCAATATTAACAAACATCGCTTTTGTTCCTTTAGCAGCTTTACTTTCAGGGTTGTAATTAGCAAGGTCTGAAGGCCTGTATTCATTTTTGCCAATTTCTTTTCTTATTATAGAATCTCCTTCCATAAATTTCGGAACCATTGCTTTTATCATTGCTGCTTCCTGAGAATCCTCATCATTTCCAACAACTTTATCTTTTGCTCTTAAATATGTAGCATACTCTTTCACATCTGCTTGAGATAGTTTTGAAACATCCACATCCTTATCCCATTTCGGTTTTAATTTATAATAAACACGGGCAGCTTCATAACTATCCTTTTTTAAATTTCTGCCGTCTTTGCCACCGATGTAATTCCATCCATGAATATCATTTTGCAATCCCTTTGAACCTGGACGAGGATTAACCCATAATACGGGTTTTAAATCTTGATGTGTAGTATCAGTTCCGCTGTCAACAACACCAACAATTACTTTTGTTGAAGTGCGGTTTTTTGATTTTAAAAATTCATAAGCTTTATCAAGGCTTATTCCGTTGTAGGAGGTATCAAGTAAATGCCAGTTATTTGGAATTGTATCCTTTTTCTGAGCATTTACTGATGCGGCGCTTAACACTAAAGCTGCCGAGGCCAATAAAAATTTATTCATACTGTTGTTTTTTTATTATAAATCAAATCTTATACCTTGAGCTAACGGTAATTTGTCTGTGTAATTAATTGTGTTGGTTTGACGCCGCATATAAGCCTTCCATGCATCACTTCCGCTTTCACGGCCACCGCCGGTTTCTTTTTCACCACCAAAAGCTCCGCCTATTTCGGCACCGGATGTTCCGATATTCACGTTTGCAATTCCGCAATCGCTTCCGGAATTTGAAAGGAATAATTCGGATTCGCGTAGATTATTTGTAATTATAGACGATGATAAACCCTGTGGAACATCATTTTGCATTGCAATAGCTTCTTCTATTTCTTTATACTTCATAATGTATAAAATAGGAGCAAATGTTTCATGTTGAACGATTTCAAAGTTATTTTTCACTTCAGCAATACAAGGCTTTACATAGCATCCGCTTTCAAAACCTTTTCCTTTTAATACTCCACCTTCAACCAGAAATTTTCCACCTTCTGCCTTGCATTTTTCAATTGCTGATAAGTACATATTTACCGCATCAGTGTCAATAAGCGGCCCAACATGATTTTTTTCATTTAATGGATTTCCAATTTTAATTTGTCCATAGGCATGAACAAGCAGGTCTTTAAATTTATTGTATATTTTTTCATGAATTATCAGTCGCCTTGTTGTAGTACATCTTTGTCCTGCTGTTCCAACTGCACCGAAAACTGCGGCCACAATTGCAATTTGAAGGTCTGCATCTTTAGTTATAATAATTGCGTTGTTACCGCCTAATTCCAATAAACTTTTGCCAAGCCTTTCAGCCACAACTGAAGCAACAGCCTTTCCCATTCTAGTGCTTCCTGTAGCACTTACAAGAGCAATTCTTTTATCGGCTGCCATCCATTCTCCAACCTCCCTGCCACCTGACACTAATCCACAAACGCCTTCAGGTACATTATTCTTTTTAAAAACTTGTTGAACAATTTTTTGGCAAGCTACAGCGCAAAGAGGTGTTTTTTCACTCGGCTTCCAAATGCATACATTTCCACATATCCATGCAAGCATACTATTCCAACTCCAAACAGCCACGGGAAAATTAAATGCTGAAATAATTCCTACAACACCAAGTGGGTGGTATTGATCATACATTCTGTGCCCCGGACGTTCGCTATGCATAGTAAACCCGTGAAGTTGCCTTGAAAGGCCAACAGCAAAATCGCATATATCAATCATTTCCTGAACTTCACCCATTCCTTCCTGCAGGCTTTTGCCCATTTCATAACTAACAAGCTGTCCTAAAGGAATTTTATTTTTACGCAATTCTTCGCCTATCTGTCGCACAATTTCACCTCTGCGTGGAGCAGGCCATTTTTGCCATATCTTAAATGCCTCCACACTTTGCTGAACCACTGTTTCATAAGAGTTTTGGTCAGCACTTTTAACTGAGCCAATTTCTTTACCATCAACAGGTGAGAATGAAGTTATTTTTTCTCCTTTACTGCTGATCCAATTATTACCTGTACTTACTCCATTGTTATTTGTGGAAATGCCCAGGGTTTTCAAAAAATCTGTCATTATAAATAAAATTTTGCAGTCGCAAGTTAAACCATGTATCCTTACAGATTGAAATTTATTGACAAATGGTAATTATATTAAAATTTATTTTATCAATACTGTTCACCTTCATTGGGAAAATCAAGAGACTTAATATCTGAAATATAGTTTTTCACAGCTTCTGTAATTTGACTATGAAGATTTAAATATTGCCTTAAAAACCGTGGCTTGAATTCAACATTTATTCCCAGCATGTCATGCATTACCAGAACTTGACCATCGCAGGCGCCTCCTGCACCGATACCGATAGTAGGTATATTTAAACTTTTACTTACTTCACCTGCAAGAGATGCAGGAATTTTTTCCAGCACTATAGCAAAGCAACCCGCTTCCTGTAAAGCGAGTGCATCTTTTTTTAATTTTTCAGCTTCCCATTCTTCCTTTGCCCTAACAGTGTAGGTGCCGAATTTATATATACTTTGGGGAGTTAATCCTAGGTGCCCCATAACAGGAACACCGGCGCCAACAATCCTTTTAATGCTATCAAGAACTTCTTCACCACCTTCTAATTTTATTGCATGTCCCCCGGTTTCTTTCATAATTCGGATTGCAGAATTCAAAGCTTCTTTTGAATTACCCTGATATGAGCCGAATGGCAGATCAACAACAACAAGGCATCTTTTACAGCCTCGAACCACGGATGCAGCGTGATATATCATTTGATCAAGAGTAATAGGCAAGGTGGTTTCATGGCCTGCCATAACATTACTTGCGCTGTCGCCGACAAGAATTATTTCTATTCCGCTTTCATCAAAAATTTTTGCAAATGAATAATCGTATGCGGTAATCATTGATATTTTTTCACCGGCAGATTTTAATTTCTGGATTGTATTTGTAGTAATTCTTTTTACTTCTTTATTTACCGACATAACTTAATATTGATTGCCAAATATAAATTTATTTAGAAGATATCTCTTTCCAAAGATGGCGTATCAGTCCATCTGCCATACCAATTTTGGGAACAAGAATTTCCTCACTTCCGCCCCAGCGCATAGCATTTATATAAACTGAAAGAGCAGGAACAATAACGTCGGCACGG
This sequence comes from Bacteroidota bacterium, assembly GCA_018268175.1. Lineage (GTDB taxonomy): Bacteria > Bacteroidota > Bacteroidia > Chitinophagales > Chitinophagaceae > Ferruginibacter. The sequence continues at coordinate 4,078 of JAFDXB010000116.1, forward strand.
TCAGGCTTCAGTTTATATTTATTAATCCTGTCTTCAAATGAAACGCATTCAAGTTCTTTGTAATAGTCTTTTAAAAGCTCAAGTGGTAAAGGTTTCCCTTCTTTTCTTTTGCTTAATGAAAATACTTTATTGATATTTCCACCACTTCCAATTGAAATAATATTTTCCTTGCGGGAAACAAAACTTGAGATAAAACTTTTCATGGCAGACCAGTCGCTTTCTGCAACGCGGTTTTTTAAAAGCCTTATTGTGCCAATGTTAAAAGACCTGCCGCCGACTAATTTCCCTTGTTTGAAAAAAGAAATTTCAGTACTTCCGCCGCCAACATCTATATACATATAATTGTTGTTTCTTGGCAGGTTTTCTGCAAAATGAGTTTCAAATATCAGATTAGCTTCCTGTTCACCGGAGATAACATGAACATGAATGTTTGAAACATCCTTAATGTAATTTATAACTTCGTATGAATTGGCTGCGTCTCTCATTGCACTTGTTGCAAAAGCTTTATAATGATTTACTTTATAAGCTTTCATCATGTGCTGAAATGAAAGCATAGTTTCCTTCATCATTTCAATCTTTTCACGGGAAATTTCGTTTTTTTCAAAAACGTCAAAACCAAGCCGTAAAGGAACTCGTAGCAAGTTGAGTTCGTTAACTAAAACTTCACTTCCTTTATTTTGTGATACAGATGCAATAAGAAGCCTTGCGGCATTACTTCCAATATCAATAGCGCCTAAAATCAATTTTTTTTATTTATTGATGATATAATTTTTGTTGTTGAAATTCCGGGAACCATATCGGCAAGTATTACCTGCCCGCCATTTTCTATTACCTCTTTTGCACCGGCTATCTGTTCAATTGAATAATCTCCTCCCTTTATAAGAACATCAGGTAATAATTCTTTAATAAGGTTCAATGGCGTATCATCATCAAAAACTACAACAGCATCAACCATTATAAAGGCAGACAAAACAGCAGAACGGGTTTCAATGTTGTTTGCCGGCCTGTCAGGGCCTTTCAATCTTTTTACTGAATCATCTGAATTCAAGGCTACAATTAAAAAATCGCCGCAGGCAGCAGCCTGAATAAGTGATGAAATATGCCCTTCATGAACAATGTCAAAGACTCCATTGGTAAAAACAATTTTTTTGTTCTTTAATCTTTGCCTTAAAAGTTCGGCTTTTAAACTTTCTGTACTAAAAATTTTCTGTTGTAATGTGTCCCTGCTTATTTTCATTTTTATTTCTGTTAATGTATGGAAGTAAAATCAGTGATAATACTCCAAAAATAATATAGATCATTGTATTTGCTCCCCATAAAAGCCATCCGAAAGCTTTGCCGTAGGGTTGCGCAATTCCGTAAATGACAAGAGTTTCCATTACAAGAATGGGAAAAGATCCGATACCTCCGGGTGTAATTATCATAGCAACGGTAGCTAATGTTAATACAGAAAATGCAGCATTAAGGCTTAGGTGAGATGTGCTTTCCATGGCTGAAAAACCAACATATATCTGTAACAGATACATTGCCCATATAAATATTGTATGGCCAAGAAATGCTGCTTTGTTTTGAATTTTAAGAATTGCCGTGATGCCGGAATATATTCCTGAAATAAAATTTTTAATCTTCCTAATAATAAAATTGTCGGGAAATCTCTGAGATATTTTTTTTATAAGCAGAAATAAAAATGCTAAAAAAATAATTAATAAAATAGTTTTTATAATTAAAGAATTCAGGGAACCGGAGGATGTCACTTTTTGAAATTCATCTTTAAAAAAGTTGCCCACCAAATTTATTTGGATAAGAATAGTTATTGCAATAAATACCACAAAACATAAAAGGTCAAATATCCGTTCAAGGATAATGGAACCTACAAGTTTATCAACAGGAAGTTTCTCATATTTGGAAAGGAAAGTACATTTAAGAATTTCTCCTAATCTGGGAACTGCTGAATTTGCCAGATAGCCGATGATGGTAACAGCAAAAAGATTTTTTAATGCCGGGTTAAATCCAAGGGGTTTCAACAAAAGTTTCCATCTCATTGCTCTGCTGAGATGGCTTAATAAACTCATTATTACAACAGGAATTGCATAAATATAGTTCGCTTTTTCAAGCGAAGAATAGAACTCATTTTTTTCGGATGGTGTCATTGATTTCAACTGCCACCATACCAGACCGATTCCCAGGCCAAGGAAAATAATGTATTGAAGTACTGATAAAATTTTTTTGCTCATCAGTTAATTTACATGATGCCCATTTATTATTATATTGTCAATTAACCTTACACCGCCAAGGTAACCTGCAAATAATAAAACTGAATCTTTATCATCAAAGTTATTCTTTAAATGAAGATCATCGGCATCTGCAAGTTCTATATATTCAGTCTGTATATTTTTTTGTTGCAATGCTTCTATAAATTCTTCTTTAAGTTTAGATAAGGATACTTTATTTCTTAAATTTTCAATAATTTTTAATTGCTTATAAATTTCGGGAGCTTCGTTGCGTTCAATTTCAGTTAATCGAACATTCCTGCTGCTCATTGCTAATCCGTCTTTTTCCCTTTGTGTTGGAATTATTATCAACTTACAGTTGGAATTTGTTATTTGTAAAAGTTTATTAATTACAGCACATTGCTGATAATCTTTCTGCCCTAAAAATAAATTATTTGGTTTTATAATAGAAAGAAGCCTATTTACAACAATGCAAACGCCCTGAAAGTGCCCGCTTCTGAATTTTCCTTCAAGAATTTCATTAAGATTTCCGAGATCATATTTTGCTATTTCCAAACCCGAAGGGTAAATTTCCTGAGTATCAGGCAAAAAAAGTATGTCACATTCCGCATGATACAATTTATCAATATCAGATTCAGTTGTAACCGGATATTTTTTCAAATCTCCCGGGTCATTAAATTGTTTAGGGTTTATAAAAATACTGCATACAACTAAAGCATTGTTTTTCTGTGCTTCAGAAATAAGTTTGATATGTCCGGCGTGCAAAGCGCCCATTGTTGGAACAAAATTTATTATCTCTTTTTTTGAAGCCAGATAGTTTTGTAATGATTTAACGGTTTTAAAAATTTTCATAAACTAATGCCTAAAAGTAGTGGTATTAACTGATTGTATTCAAATTTTCAATAAATTTTTGTAACTTTGCACACGTTTGAAAATTTTATACTGCAACCTAACAAAGTACAGAATGTCAACAAAAAAAAGAATTTTATTTATTGCTAACGAAATTTCTCCATATCTGGAGATGACGGAATATGCTGAAATTGTAAATAAGCTTGCCGTTTTATCTAATGATAATAATATGGAAGTTCGTTGCATAATGCCAAAATTTGGCGTAATTAACGAGAGGAGGCACAGGTTGCATGAGGTGGTTCGTTTATCAGGTATTAATGTTACTATAGATAATGACGATTATCCTTTAACAATCAAAGTTGCTTCTCTTCCAAATGCCCGTTTACAAATTTATTTCCTTGATAATGAAGATTATTTTAAGAGAAAATCAATTTTTACAGATGAAAAGGATAAGTGGTTTGAAGATAATGGTTTGAGAACCGTTTTATTTTGCAAAGGCGCCCTTGAAACTGTAAAGAAATTTGGATGGCCGCCGGATATTATTCATTGCAGCGGGTGGATGACTGGCTTGATTCCAATGCTTATTAAATCTGCCTATAGCAAAGAACCTGTTTTCTCTAACAGTAAGGTAATTTATACAATTGGGCAATCAACTTTTAAAGATACTCTTGGGAAAAATTTTTTAAAACTTGCGGCAATTAACGACAGAGTTACAAAAAAGGAACTTGAGCCTTTTAAAGATGTAAACAATACTGCAATGTTCCGCGGGGGCGCTGCTTTTGCAGATGCAATTACCTTTGGAGCACCTGTAACTGATAAAAAACTTACTGAAGAATTTTCTAAAGTAAAAGGTAAGAAGATACTTCGGTATGATGCTGAAAGCGATTTAACAGACTATTTACAACTCTATACCGATCTTGCCAAATAGATCTTTCTTAAGAAATTAAAATTAGTTTGTGAAAAATAGGAACGTCCTGATTGCTTTGGCCGGCTTAATGGCTCTTGTTTTGTTCAATTACGGCTGCAAAAAATTTGATACCACTACTCTTGGTGGAGATCTTATTCCCGAAATTGACAATATCAATACATTTGGTGACACTCTTGATATTACTGCAACTCAGGGATTTTTTACAGATGCGGATACTACCATAGTTGCACTTAATGATGCACACGTTCTCGGGAAAATTGAGAATGACCCTCTTTTCGGAAAAACTTCCGCAGATGTTTATCTTCAGTTTAAGCCTACATTTTATCCTTATTATTTTGGAGCTTCCAACGACACTCTTGTTGGTTTAGATTCAATGGTTCTTTGTTTAAATTATGCAGGCTTTTGGGGAGATAGTACCATTCCTCAGCAATTACAGGTATTTGAAGTTACTCCCGACGCTACCGACAGATTATGGGATTCAGCTTATGCAAATAAACCTGTTACTTATGCACCTGCCACGGGAGCCCCGGTTTCAACTGTTCAAAATATTGATGTAAGACAATTACAATATTTTTCAAAAATTTCAAGAGGTAAGGATTCGGTTACCAACCAAATCAGAATAAAACTTGATAATAATTCTGCCTGGGTGCAGGCACTCTACAGTCAGGATAGCAGTCTTACCTCAGTAAAAAATGGATTTTACAACGATTCAACATTCAGGAAAAAATTTCCGGGGTTAGCAATTAAAGCTATTTCCGGAAATGCTGTTTTATATACTACATTAAGCGACCCTAAAACCAGGCTTGAAGTGCATTTCAGGAAAAAAAGGGCAGGAATAAATGATACTATTTCTGCTAATCTTGCAATTGCATCTTTAACGGGCTTGCAAAGGCCTTCAGTTTCAGCAAACCATGTTGTTCGCGACAGAAGTACAGGTTCTTATCCTCCGGCAAATACACCTACAGATGAATTATATCTTCAAACCTCTCCCGGAACCTATGCCAATCTTACTATACCGGCTCTAACGGGCTACCCCAACCGTTTGATTCACCGTGCACAAATAATTATTGAACAAGTTCCCGGCGACATTTATACCGACAGTGTTTTTTCGCCTCCAAATTTTATGTATCTTGATTTAAAGGATTCCGGTTTAAATAACAATTTTAAACCCGTTTATTATGATCTAAATCCTTTTGCATTTTATAATCCCGACAGAACTTCTTCAACAGTAGCGTTCTTCCCTTCACAAGTTGACTACAGTTATTTTGGTGGCGTGTTAAGGCGTAAAAAGGATCCATTAACAGGTAGAAGTATTGCTTATTATAATATTAATTTGTCGCGTTACGTGCAACAAATTGCAACGCATCAGTCTTACAATTATACTTTAAGGCTCTATGCACCATTTACTTTCAGGTATCCTCAATTATCGCCATATTTTATAAACTATAATAATCCTCTTGCCTACGGCAGAATAAGAGTGGGTAGCGGCAGCAATGCTAATTATAAAATGAAGATGGTAATAATTTATTCCAAAGTTTAATTCAGAGCCATATATTTGCACTCTCAAAAAATTTATTATGCCATATTTATTTACTTCTGAATCAGTAAGTGAAGGCCATCCGGATAAGGTAGCAGACCAGATCAGTGATGCCTTGATTGATAACTTTTTAGCATTCGATCCCAACAGTAAGGTAGCATGCGAAACTCTTGTAACTACAGGCCAGGTTGTTCTTGCAGGTGAAGTAAAAAGTTCAGCATATCTCGATGTTCAGGAAATCGCACGCGGCGTTATACGCAAAATTGGCTACACCAAAAGCGAATATATGTTTGAAGCAAACAGTTGTGGAATACTGTCTGCTATTCATGAACAATCTTCAGATATTAATCAGGGAGTTGACAGAAAGAAAAAAGAAGAACAAGGCGCAGGCGATCAGGGAATGATGTTTGGTTATGCAACTAATGAAACTGAGAATTACATGCCTCTTGCTCTTGACCTTGCTCACTATATTTTGATAGAACTGGCAGCAATTAGAAGAGAAAATAAACAAATTAAATATTTAAGGCCTGATGCTAAAAGTCAGGTTACTCTTGAATATGACGACAATAACCGTCCGGTAAGAATTGATGCTATTGTTGTTTCTACACAACATGATGATTTTGGAACAGATGATGAAATGCTTGCCAAAATTAAAAAGGATATGATAAACATTGTTATTCCTCGAGTGAAAGCAAAATATCCTAAATATGGGCATTTATTCAACAAAGACATAAATTATCACATTAATCCTACAGGGAAATTTGTAATAGGCGGCCCTCACGGTGATACCGGCCTAACCGGAAGAAAAATAATTGTTGACACCTATGGTGGAAAGGGAGCTCACGGCGGTGGCGCTTTCAGCGGAAAAGACCCAAGCAAAGTTGACCGTTCTGCAGCTTATGCCACAAGACATATCGCAAAAAATCTTGTTGCTGCAGGTTTGTGTGACGAAGTGCTTGTTCAGGTTTCATATGCAATTGGGGTTGCTCAACCTACATCAATATTTGTAAATACTTATGGAACTGCAAAAGTTGATATGACAGATGGGGAAATTGCTCAAAAAATTATGGGAATGAAATGTTTTGACATGAGGCCTTATTTCATTGAGCAAAGATTAAAATTGAGAAATCCGATGTACAGCGAAACTGCTGCCTACGGCCACATGGGAAGGAAAAATGAGATTGTTGAAAAAACTTTTATGTTGCCGAATGGTAAACCAAAAAAGATGAAAGTTGAACTTTTCACATGGGAAAAACTTGATGCTGTTAACGACGTAAAAAAAGCATTTAAACTAAAATAAAATATCATTAAATAATTAAAAGCCCGGCAATTAAGTGCAGGGCTTTTTTTTTGCCCCTAACTTTGTAAAAAAAATCAGATTGAAATCATTCAGACATCATAAGCCAAGGCCTAAAAAAAATTCTCTTATAGTAGGCAAAGCCGCAATTATAAATGCATTAAAAGAGGGGAAAGCATTGGAAAGGATATTTGTGCAAAGAGAATTAAATTCTGCTGAAACAGAAAAAGTCATGTCTCTTGCAAAAAATTCTCAAGTGCCGGTGAATAAAGTGCCGGCGGAGAAATTAAATGGCATGAACGTGACCGGACATGAAGGATTTATTGCTTTAATTTCAAAAGTAAAATATTTTGATGTTCAACAAATAATTGACTACGTAGTAGAAAAGGGCGAGGCTCCGCTTTTTATAATTCTTGATGGAATTACAGATGTTAGAAATATTGGCGGCATTGCCAGAAGTGCCTACAGTATGGGTGTTCACGCTATCATTATTCCCGATAAAGGCGTTGGGGCACTTAATGATGATGCAATACTAACCTCGGCAAGTGCACTTGAGAATTTACCGATTTGCCGGGTAAACAGTTTAATGAAAACCGTTGATGATCTGCATTTAAACGGCATTAAGGTTTATGCAACAGAAATGAAAGCTAAAAAGAACATAAGCGAATGCAATTTTGCAGAACCTGTTGCAATAGTAATGGGAGCAGAAGAGAAGGGAATATTTCCGGCGTTATTAAAAATATGTGATGAAAAATGTAAGATTCCAATGGCTGGAAATTTTGATTCATTAAATGTTAGTGTGGCAACAGGTATTATATTGTATGAAGTTTTAAAACAAAGATCAAATGGTTAAAATCATTGAATGCCCACGTGATGCAATGCAGGGCTGGCCTCATTTTATTGAAACTTCGAAAAAAATAGAATATATAAATGAATTGCTAAAGGTTGGGTTTGATACAATTGATTTTGGAAGTTTTGTTTCCCCAAAAGCAATTCCACAGATGGCCGATACAAAAGAAGTTTTACAGAAAGTGGATTTAAAATCCGGCAAATCCAAATTGCTTGCTATTGTAGCAAATGTACGTGGGGCGCAGGATGCAGTTAATTTCGATGAAATTACATATCTGGGTTTCCCCTTTTCTATATCACAAGTATTTCAAATGCGAAATGCAAATTCTACTATTGAAAATGCAATTTCAGTGGTTGATGAAATTCAGAATTTATGTTCTAAAAATTCAAAACAACTTGTAGTTTATATTTCAATGGGTTTTGGTAATCCTTATGGAGATGAATATCACCCCGATATTGTAAATAAGTATATTTCACAAATTACATCATTAGGTGTAAAAATAATTTCAGTTGCAGATACTGTTGGAATTGCGACACCTGACCAAGTTTATGATGTTATGAACAATGTTGTTCCAGAATTCCCATCAATTGAATGTGGTGTGCATTTACATTCCACAAATGAAAATTTTAAAGAAAAAATTGATGCAGCCTTGAAGGCAGGGGTTAACAGGTTTGATTCTGCAATTTTAGGAATTGGTGGCTGCCCTATGGCAGGAAATGATTTGGTAGGTAATATGAATACTTCTAAAATGGTTTCACACTTTTCACAACTTGGTAAACCTACCGGTTTAGATTTACATCAACTTGCAAAGTGCGAAATGATGGCAGCTTCAATTTTTATATAAATGCAGTTTAGATCAGAATTTAATCCCCCGAAATTTAATAAGCAGATTAACATTAACGATACTGTAATGCTTATCGGGTCATGCTTTACAGACCAAATTGGGAATAAAATTTCTACTCACAAAATTCGAACTCTGCAAAATCCAAACGGAATTTTATTTAATCCAATCAGCATTTCAAATGCTATTGAAACATACCTTCTAAATCGGAAGTTTAATACGGATGACCTGTTTTTTAGAAATGAATTATATGGTAGTTGGTTGCATCATACATCTTTTTCCGGCTTAGATAAACATCAGGTTTTAAACAAAATAAATACTGCAATATCAGGAGCCAACAATTTTTTAAAAAAGGCAGACTGGCTAATTATAACTTTAGGCTCTTCTTTCGTTTATGAAAAACTTACGGAAGCAAATGATGAATACTGCGGAGTTGTTGCTAATTGCCATAAAGTTCCGGCAGATAAATTTGTGAGAAGGCTGATAAATTCCGGTGAGATAAAAAATGTATTGCAAAAATTATGCACAAGGTTGCATGAGTTTAACAAGAATCTTAAAATTATTTTTACAATAAGCCCTGTTAGGCACTTGCGTGATGGGTTTGTTGAAAACAACAGAAGTAAAGCAAACCTTATAGATGCAGTTCATTCGGTTGTGGATAGCAGTTGTATATTATATTTTCCGAGTTATGAATTGATAATTGATGATTTACGTGATTACCGTTTTTATGCTGAAGATTTAGTTCATCCCAATTATTTTGCAACACAATATGTTTGGGAAAAGTTTATAAAAAGTTGTATAGATGAAAACACTCAAGATTTGCTGATTGAAATTAATGATATTAATGCAGCAATGTTGCATAAGCCATTTAATCCTCAATCGCAAGCCCATAAGAAGTTTTTGAAGAAGTATGCGGAAAAAACTATGGCCATACAAGAAAGGTTTCCCTCACTAGATTTTGAAAATGAGTTAAAATATTTTTCGTTACCCGGTTAAGAAAATTATTTTTATCGTACAACAATTAAAGAGTTTCTTGCCACAATGTTTTGCTCACTGCCATTTTTCCTGCCCCTGCATGTTTCTCCCTCCACCATGTTTCGTGTCCCACGAAACATCAATTCGCCCCGCCGGGGCTTGTTGAATAAATACACTAAATTACAATAATGAAAAAGTTATTATTCTTACTCTTGATTTCATCATCATTCGCCTTTGGCCAATCAGATACATCAATGTATTTCCCACCAATAAATAATTCAGAGTGGGCAACAATTGCACCTGAAAGTCTTAATTGGAATA
>JAFDXB010000117.1 GCA_018268175.1 Bacteroidota bacterium
ACAACTTTATTTTTTTCAAGTTTGATATCTTCTATCTTTTTTTCAAGGTCAAGAATCGCAGGGGGAACATTAATATTCTTGATATGCTTTCTTGCGCCAACTTCATCAAGTACATCAATTGCTTTGTCCGGCAAAAGCTTGTCGGTCATATATCTGTCACTAAGTTTCACGCAAGCTTCAACTGCATCGCTGCTGTAAGAAACGTTATGAAAATCTTCATATTTATTTTTGATGTTGTTAAGAATTTCGATTGTTTCTTCAACCGAAGGTTGCTCCACAAGAACCTTTTGAAATCGGCGGTCAAGAGCTCCATCTTTTTCAATGTGCATTCTATATTCATCAAGAGTAGAAGCACCGATACATTGCAATTCACCTCTTGCAAGTGCAGGTTTAAAAATATTTGAAGCATCAAGTGAACCACTTGCTCCACCTGCACCAACTATAGTATGAATTTCATCAATGAACAAAATTACATCTCTGTTTTTTTCAAGTTCATTCATTATTGCTTTCATCCTTTCTTCAAACTGGCCACGATATTTAGTTCCCGCTACAAGAGCGGCAAGGTCGAGGCTTACAACACGTTTATTAAAAAGCACACGTGATACTTTTCTTTGAACTATGCGCAATGCCAATCCTTCCACAATTGCAGTTTTACCAACTCCGGGCTCACCTATAAGAATAGGATTATTTTTCTTTCTTCTCGAAAGGATTTGAGAAACTCTTTCAATTTCATTTTCTCTGCCTACAATCGGGTCAAGCGAGCCCATTTCGGCAAGATGAGTAATATCTCTCCCAAAGTTATTTAGAACGGGTGTTTTTGTTTTAACTGCAGATGCAGCACCTTTTGGATTTTTTGATGAGCCGCCATATTGCTTTCTTTCATCATCAAAATCCTCTTCGTCATTAAATTCCGCCTGTGGCGGAGGTGTGCTTGTTACAATGCCAAGTTCATTTTTAAACGACTCATAATCTATGTCGAACTGATTAAGAATTTGTGTTGCAACGTTATCAGTATTTTTTAAAATAGAAAGCATTAAGTGTTCACTTTCTACAGTTGTACTTTTAAAAAGCTTCGCTTCAAGTAGAGTAAAGCGAATAACTTTTTCTGCCTGCTTTGTTAGCGGCAAAGATTTGATGTTAGCAAGATTTTTTCCTTTTTGATCTTTAACAGCAAGTTCAATTTCTTTACGTAATTCATACATATCAATATTGAGGCCTTTAAGGATCTTTATTGCGGTATTTTCTCCATCTCGTATAAGCCCAAGTACAAGATGCTCTGTACCGATAAATTCATTACCAAGACGAAGGGCTTCTTCGCGGCTGTAGGAAATGATTTCCTTTACTTGTGATGAGAAATTATTGTCCATTCGGTTTTGTTTATTTAGTTGGTGTTACAATAATAACGATTAAATTAAAGGTTTAGTTTCATTAATTTTTAAAATGTGAATATGTTGAAAATTATTTGTAAGACTGATTTTATAAATATAATGTTACAAACAAGAATCCCTTTTAAAGAACTGTGAAAGAAAAATTAATTATTTTACACTTAACTTAATCTGAAATATGAGTGTAAATGTCAAAATAGATACCAAAGAAAAGTTTTCTGTTATTAGGCCGGAATCTTCAAAAATTTCTGCTATTATGGCAGAAGAGCTCGAAAATATATTCCATGATATTTTAAAAAATACAAATCAGCATGTTATTTTAAATTTAGAAAATGTTGCAATTATAGAAAATGTTGCTGCATCTTCAATTGCGAAAATGCAACAATTATATTATGAAAATAAACGTTCATTTGTTATATGTTGTGCAAATGAATATTTAATAGACAGCTTCCGCGGATGGGACCTTATAAGCATATTAAACCTCACACCAACTGAAAGCGAAGCATGGGATATGATTCACATGGAAGAAATTGAAAGAGAACTTTTAGATGATGAAAATTAATTTTAATGCTTGCATTAACTATTCTTGGAAGTAATTCAGCTATTGCTGCTTTTGGCAGAAACCCTACATCGCAATTATTGCAAACTAACGAAGATTTTTTGCTAATTGATTGCGGTGAAGGAACTCAGATGCAAATGTCAAAATTTAAAGTAAAAAAAAGTAAAATCAATCATATTTTTATTTCTCATTTGCATGGCGATCACTACTTTGGCTTAGTAGGTTTAATATCCAGCATGGCGCTGCAAAACAGGTCAAATGATCTCCATCTTTATGCTCCCCCGCCTCTTAAAGATATAATTGACCTCCAACTAAAAGTTGCCGATGCAACCTTGCCATTTAATTTATTATTCCATGGGCTTGGTGAGGACGGTGTTATTGCAGATCTGCCAACTTTGACTGTTTCAAGTTTTAAAGTTTGCCACAGAATAGATTGCTGGGGATTTAAATTTAAAGAAAAAACAAATTTGAGAAGCATCGTTCCCGCCCGGGCAAAGGCATACGAAATTCCACCGGATTTTTATTCAAGGCTGCAAAGCGGAGAAGATTATGTTAATGCTAAAGGAACAATTATACCAAATGACCAGGTTACAGTTGAAGGCCCTCATGCAAGCCAATATGCATATTGTGCTGATACAAAATTCCACAAATCAATTGTGGAATGTGTAAAAAATTCTGACCTTATTTATTATGAAACAACATATCTCAAAGACAGGCAGGAACTTGCTGAATCAAGATATCATTCAACTACAGTTGATGCTGCATCGGTTGCAAAGGCTGCCAAAGCAGGTAAACTTATTATCGGACATTTTTCTTCAAAGTATGAGCAACTTGAAAACTTCCTTACTGAAACAAAGGAAATTTTTACAAACACAGAACTTGCAATTGAGGGTACTTGTTTTAAAATTTAACGCCGTGGCCTTATAATGTAACTGTGGCCATTGCTTAAAGCCCATTTATAAAATTCAGGGAACCATCCGCCTAAAGGCGATTGATGGCGGCGTACATTTTGTTTGTCAATTAGGTAAATATATGCTGAAGAATTTGCACCGAGCCTGTCGGCAAGATCAACCATTTCTTTATCATGCCTTCCACTGTAGAAAAATATCATTCCCTTATAACCTTTGCCTGAAATATTATTTTGTTTTAGCACATCATAAATCTTCGC
>JAFDXB010000118.1 GCA_018268175.1 Bacteroidota bacterium
ATAGCAATTTGTATAATTAGATGAAACCGATGCAGGAGGTATCACACCAATTAATTAAATATTTCCCATTAAATAAAGATTGCAATTGATGTAACAAATCAGTTTTTAAATTTCCTTTTTAATAGGCTCAAATGTTTTCTCCTGGCTCACATTCAAACCTTCCTTTTGAAATTTTAAAACACCATTTTTATCAAGAACAGAAATTATATTACTATGAGAAAAATTGCCTGATTCATCTTTTGCAAATTGAATGTTTAATAAAACAGACAATGTTCTAACAGCCTCATCACTGCCGTGCAACAACGTCCAATTTTTATCCAAATTCATATTATTTGCATAAGCCTTAAGCGCAGCCGGAGTATCTCTTTCAGTATCAAAGCTTACAAGTAGAAAATTTATTTTATCACTGTCTTTGGACAGCTTTTTTTGCAGTTCAAGCATGTCTGATGTTATCCGTGGGCAGGCATATACGCAATTTGTAAAAATCATTGCAACAACTGTAGGCTTTCCTTTTAGTTGAGAAAGAACAAACGTTGAATTATTTTCATTTGTAAAAGTATCTTCCAAAACATAAATACTTTCCGCTGACGAATCATTAACTTTTGTAAATGTAGTTTGAACAGGTTTTAATTCTGCCGGTTCCTTTTTTTGCTTGCAGCTTAAAAATAATGCTATTGATAAAGTAAATATTATTGCTTTCATTACAAATTTTTAATGCAGCGGAAACCTAAGTTAGCAATACAGTAATTCCCCTTTAAACTTCCGCGGTAACTGTATCTTAAAAAACTAGCGTAATCTTTTTTATTTTTTACATTAGCGCCTCCTGCTCCGCAGAAATTATTAAATTCCTCCTGTCCATTACCTTTCGAATCAACGGAACCCGTATAGCTGTTGAAATCTGATGTCCATTCCCAAATCAAACCATGCATATCGTAAATGCTGTAAATATTTTTATATGTTGATTTAACATTTGGAAGCATTTTAGGGTTTGGCTGTGCATTCCATGCTAAAATATATTCAGTTAAACCGGTTTTTAAGTTAACAGGTTTAGCAGATGCAGCATATTCCCACTGTGCTACAGAAGGCAGTTTTTTGTTTTTCCAGGCACAGTACGCCTTTGCTGCAAACCATGAAACATAAACCACCGGAGAGTTTAATAAAGCTCTATTATTTTTTCCTATCTCTAAATCGCTTTCCCAATAGCGAAGGTAATTTGCATCAGCATAAATTCTTTTAACCTGCGATTTCCGCCATGCGGGATTTGCCTTTACAAATTCCAGGTATTCAGCATTTGTAACAGCAGTTTCATCCATTAAAAATGAATTTACTTTTTCATTATTGCCTGAAAAGAAAGGGTAATAAATTCCTGCCGGAACTTTTTGCATTTTTCTTACAGTCCCCGTGGTTTGAGAATACGTTACGGGAACTGTAAAAAAAACCATAATTATGAAAAAGAAACGTCTCAATTAAATGCTACTGTTTTACTTTTCTAAAAATTGCAGGATTTTCTTCACCTGTTACTTTTATTTGTGCAATAGCACCTTTATTAAATGCTCTGAAAATAGAATGGTCAACAAGGTTTATCACTTCAGGAACATGCATTTTCATTTCTGCGATAGCAGCACCACCGGCGGGAACAAGAGTAGTTTGTACATCAGTATTAATTTCGCTGCCACCTTCCATATAAACCTTAGTAAATATTTGTCCAATAGGATGGAAGGAACTTATAAGATTTGGGCCACCATTTCCCACATATAATCTTACTGTTTCACCAACCTTAGCGGGAAGTGCTTTTGCTCCTGTAGCAGACCTCACTCGTCCATTAAAAAGAACATAATCAGGATTTTCTGCCATAGCTTTTTCTTCATCAAATTCCTGCAATCCTTTGGCTTCGAATTTATTTTTAGTGTAGAATTCTCCTTGCATTAAATAGTATTCGCGGTCAACTTTTGGCATTCCTCCCTGAGGCTCAACCAATATTAAACCATACATACCATTTGCAATGTGAAGAGGCACGGGCGCTGTTGCACAATGATAAACATATAAGCCGGGATGCAATGCTCTGAATTCAAAATGAGTTGCCTGGCCCGGAGCCGTATTTGTTGCTTCTGCGCCACCGCCCGGGCCAATTACTGCATGAAGGTCTATACTGTGTGAATTTTTACTGTCCGGTGCATTCTTTAATGTAAAATCAACAAGATCTCCTTGACGGACTCTTATAAACTGTCCGGGAACATGGCCGCCAAACGTCCAGAATGTATATTGTGTGCTGTCGCTTAATTCCATTACTTTTTCCACGCACGTTAATTCTACTTTCACCCGTTTGGGAGATGTGTAGGTAAGAGGTTTAGGCACTTCCGGTGCAACCGTTAATTCAGCAGTTACTGTGCCTGTAAGTACTGTGTCAATTTTATTGTCGGCAGTTGATTGCCCTGTGTTGGATTTGCACGAATAAAATGAAAACGATAAGAGAAGTGCAAGAAGAAAAAAATTGTTTTTTGTAAACATAATATCAGATTTTTAAAACAGTGCAAAATTAAGATATACTTAAAAGAGCCTAAGGTTAAAATAAAAAAATTCCGCATTTCGCAAAGGTTACGCAGGTTGAATTATTAAAAGCGGGATCTTGGTTTTATTAATAATAGTTGGAGTATTTTCAATTCCAAACAACTTTTCAAAAAAATTATGCTTGCGTGCTACAAGCGTAAGAATTTGTGATTCATTTTCTTTCAAAAATTCTTTTATGCCGGCTTCTACTTTTTCATTTTTAATGTTATGAAACGAATGGCTGAATTTAGAAAGAAGTTGGTTAATATTCATCTTTTCAATTACCTGGGGCTGGGTTAAATCAAAATGAGTTGTTTGAACATGGATAACATCAATATTTGCATTAAAACTTTCTGCAAGCATAAACAATGCAACATGTGAAATTAACTCAGTTGATGAAGAGAAGTCGGAGGCATAAGCAATATTTTTTATCGGAGTATATGTGTAAGTCTCCGGAATTATGAGTACAGGCCCGTTTCCTTTGTTTAGCAATGCAGTAGTAGTGCTTCCAAAAAATGCATTTGAATTTCCTTTACCTCTTGCTCCTACAATAAGAAGATCTGAATTCATTTGCTTTACAATATTTAAAATAGAATTTACCGGGTCGCCTTCAACCACTAACGGTTGTACATTAATGTTATAAAACGAAGAAAGGTTTTCAGCTTCCGCTTTTAAAGTAGTTTTATTTTTTTCAATAATTTCCGCTTGCGTAATTATTAGCGGAGCTAACATTGAATCGTCAAGAAGTAAACCGGGTGGTGTTACTGAAAGTAAAGTAAGTTCTGCATTGATATGAGAAGCAAGCGCTGCTGCATAGGATGTTGCATTCTTTGAAGCAACCGACAAATCTGTAGCAACTATTATTTTTTTCATAAAAGTTTCGTTTGTGTCAATATACAACAATATTATGATAGTGGCACAAGCGGTGTTTAAAACAAATCAGGACGGATAAAATCCGTCCTGAAAATTACAAATGAGCTCTTAACATCCAGGCCATTTTTTCATGTTTTTCAATAAGGCCTGTTACAAAATCTTCTGTTCCAACGTCTTTGTGGTCTTCATCTTCATCAACATTTTCTCTCATTGAGTAAATAATTGATTCGTGTGCCGCCAGAAGTTTTTTGATATATGTTGTGCTGTCATTTTTTTCAGCGTCCATTTCCTCAAGATGAGTAAGCTCCAGATATTTTGACATTTTTGCAACTGCATAATGCCCGAGTGTCCTTATTCTTTCTGCAAGGTCATCAATCATGTGAGCAAGTTCTTTGTATTGAGTTTCGAAGAACAAATGCATAGCATGAAAATCCTTACCTTCTACATTCCAATGTGCATTTCTTGTCATAATATACAGAACTGTTTCATCGGCAAGTAACTTATTAAGTGAGTTCGCAATTGCCGAAAGATCGCGAGGCTTAACGCCAATTTTTGGTTGCATGATTATTTAAGTTTTAAAAATTATTCTGTTTCTTCATTGTCTGCAGATTCTTTATTTGTTTTAAATGCTTGTTCTGCAGTATTTAAATAATTATCGAGCGGCTCTGTACTTTCACCTTTTATTTCTTCTTCAAGTGGAAGTTTCTTGCCACGGTTTGTTATATCCTGATCGGGGCCGTAAATTGGGTCGCCGTAAACTTTTTTTTTCGGATTGGGGTCTTTTGGATTTTCCATACAAATTTTTTCATCAAAAGCACATTAATCATGCCCTTTTTGTTATAAATGTTTGAAAACCAAATTTGTAAGTGGTGAGGATAAAATTCTACACTACAGAAGTTGAAATTCCGCAATCAGCGAAACTCCTGTCCATTTGATTTAATATAGTAAAGTTTCCTCTTTTTAAAACCGCCTTTCCGTTAGTGTGAGCAAGTAAAGCGCATTGTTCTGCCTGAAGTTGTTCATGTCCGCAAATGCTTATAATTGCATCAATTACATAATCAAATGAATTATGATCATCATTCCATAAAATTAAACTCATGTTATCGTTGGTTTCCACACTTGCATTTTCAATAACCTCCGGTTGAAATTTCATGGTATAAAATTAGATAATTGAGCAGTGTGAAAAAACATAAATTTTTATACTTCACTTACTTTAGCTTTATTATTTATGAGTCAATTAATGTGATTTATGATAATAAAAAAAGTATTGTAAACCGGATTAGAAATTCCATTAAATATTCAGGAGGCACCATCAAACCGCCGGTTTCTTTAAAACAAAGCCCTGCAGAATTTTCGCCTGATTATGGCAATATTAATTCCTAAGTGTTTTAGGAATTAAAAAATTATGTGTAGCTTCCGACAAATTTTTTGAATCTTAAAATGAAAAATATCTTTCTGCTGTTATTTTTGTTTGTAGTTGTTATAAGCTCATGTAAAGAACCAAAAAATTCACCTCCTGCAAAAAGCATTACAGAAGATTCTATTCCTGCACTTCCGCCGCCGCGGCCGGATAACTACTATAAAAGATATGAAGGAACAATTGCCGGACAAAAAATTGTAATGCAGTTAACCGCCGCAGGAAACGAAATTGCAGGAATGTATTATTATGAAAATCTTGGAATACCAATTTACTTTTCATCAAGATCTATTAAAGGCGATAGTCTTACTTTGGATGAATATCCTTTAGCAGACAGATTTTCGGAAACTGATAAATTTCCAACTTTAAAACTTGCATTTTCTGATTCATCGTTAACCGGCATCTGGAATAGCGGCGACAGAATCAGGGCTTTTCCTGTAGAATTAAAAGAAACTTATACTGCAGGCTCCTATAAATTTAATTATGCAGTAATTCAAGATAGCATAATTCCATATCCTGAAGTTCAAGGAGGGCCAATGGCAAAATTTAAATTAAGTTATATCATTCCCGATACAGCACAAACTGATGCAAACAAATTCCTTAAAAATGAGGTAGCGGTAATTTTGGGATATGATAAAATTTCTTCAAATACATCAATAGATGAAATTGCTAAAAAATTTTCATCAGATTATCTTCAGAGTTATAAGAATGAATTACCTCAGCCAAATGAAGATTCTATTGATCTTACTTCTCCAACCTTCAAATATGAATTTGATCAAAGGATGGGAATAGTTTATAACAGGCAGGATTTCGTTATTATTTCTTCAAACAATTATGAATATACCGGTGGCGCTCATCCAAATCATTCAACTACATTTTTTTGTTTTGATGTAAGAGAGCAAAAACGGTTATCAGCTAAAGACATTTTTGTACGTGATTCAGCAAAATTGCAACCTATATTTGAAAAGGCTATCAGGAAAATGAGAAAAATTCCTGCTAAAGAAAAATTAAGTTCGGTGCTATTCGAAAATTATATTCTTCCGAACGACAATTTCTTTTTTAATGATGCAGGAATAATTTTCTTTTACAACCCGTATGAAATAGCTGCTTATGTTTATGGCGATACTGAACTGTTTATACCATATTCGGAAATGATGCCCTTTCTTACTGATTATTTTAAAGAAAGAATGGGGCTGAGGTAAGATGTATTTTTGATTTTGGATTTTTTGATTTTGGATTTCTTGATTTCTTGATTTCTTGATTTTTTGATTTTTTGATTTTTTGATTTTTTGATTTTGGATTTTTCCCAAACCTCACAATCGTAAATCTAAAATCTAAAATCGTCAATCTAAAATCTAAAATCGCAATTTGATTTCTTGATTTTGGATTTTTGATTTCTTGATTTGTGATTAACCTACAATCACGCAATCACACAATCTAAAATCGACAATCGTAAATCTAAAATCTAAAATCGTATATCGTAAAATCGTCAATCTAAAATCTAAAATCTAAAATCCCACAATCGTAAATCTAAAATCTAAAATCTAAAATCGTATATCGTAAATCGTAAATTTTTGATCTGTGATTTTTTGCGTATATTAATATTTCCTATATTGTGTTACTATCTGAAGAATGAAAGCTCCGTTTACCCTTTTTATCTTATTGTTTTTTTCTCAAA
>JAFDXB010000119.1 GCA_018268175.1 Bacteroidota bacterium
ATGGCAACTTTTGAAGGGCCAATGCTTTCATTGAAAACAGTTAGTGCAATCAGTCATTACACCGACTGGATAGTTGCTCACGTTCACGTTGGAGGATTAGGCTGGAATGGAATGCTGACATTTGGTATATTATATTGGTTGTTACCAAAAATATTCAATACGCCATTATATTCTAAAAAGCTTGCCTCATCTCATTTTTGGCTTGCAACGCTTGGAATAATATTTTATGCAGTTCCTCTTTACTGGGCAGGATTTACGCAAAGCAGTATGTGGAAACAATTCACTGCAAGTGGCCAGTTAAAATATACTTTCCTTGAAACAGTAACCTACCTGAAACCATTTTACGCAATGCGTTCATTTGGTGGAACACTTTATTTGATAGGTGTTATAATTATGATGTACAACTTGTACAAAACTGTAAAATCAGGGAAGTTAGTAAGAGATGAAGCAGCGGAAGCGCCGGCTCTTGAAAAACTTCAGGGAGGATTTGCCGGAGAACACTGGCACAGAAAGATTGAAAGGCGCCCTGTTCAATTATTGATTGGAAGTTTAATTGTAATACTTATTGGAGGCATTGTTGAATTTGTTCCGACATTCCTTGTAAAATCTAATGTGCCAACAATAAGCAGTGTAAAACCTTATACTCCACTTGAACTACAAGGAAGAGATATTTATGTAAGAGAAGGTTGCTACACATGCCATTCGCAAATGATACGGCCTTTCCGCAGTGAAACTGAACGTTACGGTGAATATTCAAAAGCAGGTGAATTTGTTTACGACAGGCCTTTTCAGTGGGGCAGTAAGCGTACCGGCCCCGATCTTGGCCGTGAGGGCGCAAGTACATTGAAAAAAAGTAATGGCTGGCACTTCCGCCATTTCAGAGAACCGTCTTCTATGAGTGAAGGCTCAATTATGCCGAGCTATTCTTTTATGTTGAAAAAAGATTTGGATACATCAACTACGGCTGCAAAAATCAGAACCCTGCAAAAACTTGGAACGCCTTATCCGAAAGGCTTTGATAAAATTGCAAACAATGTTTTAATGGAGCAGGCCTCTTCAATTTCTTTCAGTTTACAATCAGACAGTATAAGGGTTGCACCTAATAAAGAAGTTATTGCTCTTATAGCTTACATGCAAAGATTAGGAACAGATATTAGTAAACCGGTACAATAAAAAGACATGTTCAAATTTATAAAACAATATACAGAAACAATTTCAGGGGCACAGATTTATCCGCTTATTTCATTGCTCATTTTTTTCTTGTTTTTTGTCGTTCTTCTTGTGTATGTACAAAAACTGGATAAGAAAAGTATAAAGCAGATTTCTGAAATTCCATTGGATGACGATATTAACCAAAACTTAAATTAATATATATGCAAATCCGGCATAAAGGAGGTTTAAAAATAAAATTGCTTGTTGCATCATGCTTGTTATCTCTAAGCACGTTTGCACAAGAAGCAGATAAATTCAAGGCAGCGCCTGTAAATATGGTTGCGGTAATTATGATATCAATTGCTGTAATACTTGCATTAGTGATATGGGGCTTGGGAAATATTCTTTCAACTCTATCAAATGAAGCTTATAAAAAAAGCAAAGAAAAAAAGTCTGCCGCAATTATAACCATAGTACTAAGTGTTTTGTCCCTTCAAGGTATTGCGCAAACTGCACCTGCGGTGGAAGTTATACATGCAGCTCCAAATTATGGCGGGCTTGATGCAACTTCATTTTGGATATTGGTTGCCACAATATTTATAGAGATTGTAGCCATTCTGTATTTACTTTTTAATATTAAAAGAATGCAGGCAGAACTTGTGCCGGGTACTGAAACAGAATTTGATATTATGGCATGGTGGAAGAAACTCAATAACAGAGTTTTTACTAAAGCAGTTCCGGTTGAAAGTGAAAATACAATCCTTATTGATCATGACTATGATGGCATTCAGGAATTAGACAATTCGTTGCCACCATGGTGGAAATATGGTTTTTATGTAACTATCCTGGCAAGCGTATTTTACATGTTTTATTATCATTTGGGCGGACCGGGAAAAAACCCTACTCAGGAATATGAAGCAGAGATGGAAAGGGCTGAAATTGCAATTGCAAAGTATAATGCAGCTTCGCCAAATAAAATTGATGAAAACAATATTGTAATGCCTGATGCTGCGGGAATTGCGCAAGGTGAAAAAATATATCATACTTCTTGCTGGCCATGTCACGGCAAAGCCGGAGAAGGAACAGTGGGGCCTAACCTTACAGATAATTTTTGGTTGCATAAAGGTTCATTAACAGATATATATAAGTCAATAAAACACGGTTATCCTGATAAAGGAATGCCGGCATGGGATAAAAATTATTCTCCTTCAGAGATAGCCGACCTTGCTGGATATATAAAATCATTGGCAGGTACAAATCCTCCGGGAGCTAAACTTCCACAAGGCGAACCTTTTGTTGAAACTGCGGCAGGCGCAGATATTCCGGCTGATACAGCTACAAAATAAATGAAGCAATAAATGAGCGATGATAACATACATTTAGAAGAAGCATTCCGCGATTCGGTTGCAACAATCAACAGCAAAGGCGAAAGAAATTTTATATATCCCAAAAAGCCTAAAGGGAAATTTTATACTCGACGTTCACTGTTTACGTTCTTCTATTTGGTAATTTTTATCACTCTTCCATTTTTAAAATATAAAGGAAACCCACTGTTCATGATAAATATTGTTGAAAGAAAATTTATCATTTTTGGAATGGTTTTCTGGCCACAGGATTTTTTCATTTTCGGAATAGGCATGCTTACATTTATCGTTTTTATTATTTTGTTTACAGTTGTTTTTGGCCGCATTTTTTGCGGATGGGCGTGCCCTCAAACAATTTTTATGGAAATGATTTTCCGTAAAATTGAATACTGGATTGATGGCGATGCTGCTCAACAAAGAAATCTGAAGAAAAGTGCCTGGACTGCTGAAAAAATAAAAAAACGAATATTAAAATTTATTGCATTTTATGCAGTATCATTTATAATCGCCAATTTCTTCCTTGCCTATATTATTGGTATGGACAACCTTATAAATTACATTCAACATCCGCTTGAAAATATAGGAGCCTTTTTCTCATTGATTGGTTTTACCACAGTTTTCTTTTTTGTTTATTGGTGGTTTAGAGAGCAGGTATGTATCGTAGTTTGTCCGTATGGAAGGCTGCAGGGAGTATTGCTTGATAAGAATTCAATTGTTGTGGCTTACGATTACAAAAGAGGAGAGAAGCGTGGGAAATTTAATGCTAAAAAACAAAAGAAAGTATAAATGGCTGAGCAGGCGGACTATATTATAAATACAGGCGTTGATGTTGATGAAGACCGCACAGGGGATTGTATAGATTGCTTTGCATGTGTTCGTGTATGCCCTACAGGTATTGATATTAGAAACGGAACTCAACTTGAATGTGTAAACTGCACAGCATGCATGGATGCTTGCGACGCAATTATGATAAGTATCGGTAAACCTACCGGACTTATAAGATATGCATCAGAAAATTCTATTCGTGAAGGCAAAAAATTAAAATTTTCAGGGAGAATAAAAGCTTATTCAGCGATTTTACTTTTACTTATTTCATTTTTAGTTTTTCTGCTTGTTTCACGAACTGATGTTGATGCTGTTTTGATGAGAACTACCGGCATGACCTACACTTCTCTGCCCGATGGCAGAATAAGCAATTTGTATAGTTTGAAATTGATAAATAAGACACACAATGATATCCCGTTAACAATAAAGGTGGAAAATGGGATGGGAGAAATACAGGTAATTAATCCGGCAAATGCTTTTGTAAAGAGTGAAGAATATTCAACAATTCAGTTTTTTATAATTATAAACAGGAATGAATTACATAACTGGAAAACTGAAGTTGAACTTGGGCTATATGATAAAAAAGGAAAGATAAAAAGCGTTCATGCTACATTTATCGGGCCTGAAGTATATGATTAAAATTTTTAACTATGAACTGGGGACACAAAATAACGGTTGTTTTTATAATATTTGTTTTAGGTATTTCTTATTTAGTTTACCGTACTTCGTTAGAAACACAAGATCTTGTAACAACAAATTACTATGAAAAAGAGCTGAAATATCAAGACAGGATAGATGCTATTGAACTTGCTTCAAACTTGTCGGCTCCCGTTACCGCTGTAAGTGAAAATGGAATTGTATTTATTAATTTTCCAAAAGAATTTAATGATAAAGTAGTTACTTCAAATATTCAGTTGTATTGTCCTTTCAATGCAAAAAATGATGAGGATTTTAAACTGGAAATCACAAATGGCACGGCAGCATTTAAAATTAAATCGAGCCAGGAAGGCATTTACACGCTGAAAATAGAATGGTCATCTGAAGGGAAAAACTATTATTCAGAGAAAAGCATTTATATAAAATGATTGCAGTAATTATAGCCGGATTGATGATGGGAGCCATTGGCAGCCTGCATTGCGTGGGCATGTGCGGCCCTATTGCTTTATCATTGCCGGTTGTTCATAATAACTCCTTTTCAAGGTTTGTAGGTTCATTATTATATAACGCAGGAAGAGTAATTATTTACAGTTGTTTCGGTGTTTTGTTTGGGTATATCGGCAAAACCTTTATCATCAGCGGTTACCAACAAATGCTTTCAATTGTATTGGGAATTATGATTTTAATTTCTATTGTAGTTCCTAAAATGAAGGTTCAAATTTTTCCTGAATTTTTAAAAACTGTTAGAACCAAAATTGTTTTTCATTTTAATAATAGATCATACAAAAGTTTATTTTTTATAGGTGTTTTGAATGGCCTTCTGCCATGTGGCCTATTATATATTGCAATTGCAGGCGCTGTTGCAACAGGCAACCCTTTGAATAGCGCACTTTTTATGGCTGCCTTTGGGTTAGGCACTCTGCCGCTAATGTGGGCAATTGCGTTTTTTGGAAGTGAATTAAAATTTTCTTTTAGATTAAAAATTAAAAGAGCTTATCCATATTTACTTTCAGTAATGGCAGCACTTTTAATTTTAAGAGGCTTGGGTCTTGGAATTCCTTATTTAAGCCCAGAATTTAAATCTCCTTCTGCAGCTATTGTTTGTCATGATTAATAACATAGCCTTTACTGATTATTGTTACTAAAAAAAGTTGTACTAAAAACTATTTTTGATTGCTAAACGCAAGAAATGAAGCTAAACGGAAATTTACATATAGACGAATATTTTCTACAGGAAACAAGCGGTTGGCTTCGTGAACTTGATTTCTTTTTATCTGAACTTGCATTTCTAAAAACCAGGTTAGCTCATATAGTTGATTCTGGGAATGACAAAGATTTTGTGGCCAAGGCAGAAAAATTTCAAAATGATTTTATTAATCATGACGAAAAAATCAAAAGCATTAAAGCAGAAGTACTTTCTCATGAAAACAGGCTTCAAAAAATTCTACCGGAGGTAAAAAAGAACAATAAAAATGTGTCTTCAGAGCAGCAAACCGGCATTAGAAAAAAGGTGGCATCAGTAGAACTGGAATTTATTTCTTTGAAAAATTCTTTCAATAGTTATGCTCTAAACTCCTTATCAGGCATAGCCTGAAATTATATTTGTTTCTAAATTTTTTCAAATTACAGCGATAGTAATCAAACTTTAAATGTAATTTCTATAATGTGTCCTCTCTTCAAAAAAATTGCACCCGGTGCACAAAGCTTATACAAACGATCCATTTTGGTTAAATAAAGATAACCTCATCTCAAATTTTTAAATTTTGCATCAGCATAGTAATAACTTATGGTATGTTTTATGATTAATACACCTACATGCCGCAGGAAACAGAATGGAAATCTTTATCTAACAGTTTAAGTAAGATTTTATTAATTCAAGAGGAGGATGAACGCAGGGCTCGTCTTAGGGAGATATTAGCTAACGATACTGCGCCGAATATTGCCTTAGCTCTTGAAGATATTGATCCTGAAAATCCACAAGAGATTTTTAAAGAAATTCCAATTAATATTGCCGGGGCAGTTTTGAGTAAAGTAGATTCAGAATTAAAAAAGAAAATACTTGCTCAAACAGAGGAAAATAAAATAAACAGTCTTATAACTGAACTCTCTCCAAGAGAAACTGCTTCCATTCTTACAGAAATTCCAAGCAACACACTTCACACAATTTTAAAAGATGAATGCACAAAACCCGAAGCAATAGTTGACGTAAAGAAAAGAATAAATTATAAAAAGGAAACTGCAGGAAGACTGATGACCACTCAATTTATCCGCATTGATAGAAGAATGAAAATCAGTGAAGCGGTAAACGAAGTCCTTAAATCCGACCCTTCAATTGATGTGCCCAACGACATGTATGTAGTGGAAAAATATATCAATAAAAAAGGCTTCAAGCTTGTTGGAGTTATATCAATTCGTGATGCAATAATGCATGATCAGAATAAATGCGTTGAAGATGTTATGGAAACAAATGTTGTTTCTGTACAAGCTAATGTTGGTGTGATAGATGCCGCCGCTATTTTAGCAAAATATCAGTTTAACTCAATACCTGTAACTGATGAAAATGGAGATCTTATCGGCGTATTGCCCGCAGATGATCTTATGTCGGTTGTGGCTACACGTTTGCGGAAATTATATTCCCAGGCGGTTGGTACAGATGCTGAATTAATGGACAGGCTTTCTCCTGCTCAGGCTGCTAAAAAAAGAGTTCCGTGGCTGTTGGGTACTATGGCAATTGAGCTTTGTGCAGGTGTGGTAATTGCAGGATTCGATGAAATTTTAAGTAAGGTAATTTTACTTGCTTCTTTTATGCCGGTTATTTCAGCAATATCCGGTAATGTAGGATTGCAAGCTGCCGCAATTACAGTAAGGGCTTTAGATTCAGGGCATGCAAGGGAAAAAAAATTATGGCCCGCAATTAAAAAAGAAATGGCTACTTCGCTTTTAATGGCAATTATTTGCGGTGCAGTGTTAGGAATAATAGGTGGAATTTGGGCGCATCATTTTCTCTTTGGAGTTGTTATAGGAATTGCTTTGCCATGTTCTATGATGACAGCAGGATTGATGGGGACTGTTATTCCTGTTATTTCTAAAAGATTTGGCCTTGACCCCGCAACCACTGCAGGTCCGTTTGAAACTGCTTTTCAGGACGTTATAGGCTTCGCAGTATTTTTAAGCCTTGCTACATTGTTGCAACAATGGATAAGTTA
>JAFDXB010000011.1 GCA_018268175.1 Bacteroidota bacterium
AAACATCTCAAAATATTGATAATTATTGCTTTGCTGGGAGGATTTGCCTATTCATCCTTTGCAGACAGAGGTGTAGGTAAAAAGAAAAATAAAGTAACTCTTAACATTTCAACTTCTGAGGGGAATTTCCAAAATAACCTGGCTTTTAATTTAAAGACCGGATTAAAATATAACGGTTCACTTTTAGCTCAACCGTCTTCCTCTATTCAAATTCCTTATAATCAGCTAATCACTTACCGCAAAGGTAACTCTGTTTATATTGTTCCTTTTAAACAAAGAGTATTGGTTACAGATAGCCGCCCCGGCTATGCAGGTGTTAAGTTGATAATTAGCACTCCGTAATTTTAAACTAATAATTTATTTAGGATTTCCGATTTTCAGGCGTTGGCTTTCATCGTAGGTCATTACCCGGTAATCTGCTTTAGGTTTATCAAATTCACTATCAGTTACATTATCTGTTGTAAAAGATTTAAGCATATACCTGAACAAAACATTTCCTGATTCTAATTCATACTGTATTGGTAAACCATTTAATTGAGGGAAAGCATTATTGTAGCTTTTATTACTCAAATTAATTTCTGGTGAAAAGTAAACAATAAATTCCTTCCCCGAAGGTAAAACAGCAGATGCCCTTTTAACTTTATAGCCTGCAATTGTTTTTGGGTAATCTTCAATATTAAACTTTAAACCGGAATAAAAACTATTTTTCTGAATCCAGTTTGATTTATTGAGAGTAATCATTAATTTTTGGCCGCTATAATCTTTTAGAATAAACCCATTTCCTGTAGCAGAGTTATACACATCCGCTTCTCTGCCGAGCTTACTTTTCATTTCACTTTTACTTTCATTTCCTTTTAAATAAAGCGAAAGTGTTGCGCCTTCAAGGGCAGATGAAATTTTAGGATTATCAGATTTTAAAACTGATATATCATAAACTATGGTAGCTTCTGAAACAGATTTCTGAGCGGTAGCGAAAAAAGACAGCAATACTGCAAAAATTGAAACCAGATATAACTTTTTCATTCTGAAATATATTATGTAAAGTTATAACTAATTAATTGCGGGATTGCAATATATGTGTTAATAAATTACCTTTTATTCTTCATGTCCTGTATTTTTTTCTGCTGTTCCTGCATTGCAGCAATACGTTCCTGCAGTTTACTTTGTTTTACAGGTTTTTTCATGTTTTCCTTTATTCTGAAAAGTATTTTTTCATGATCAATTATATAATTCTGAATTACATATTGCATAGCAAGAGTAATAATATTGGAAACAGTGTAATACCATGTTAATGCAGCAGGCAGATTATTAAAAACACCCAGTAACAAAACAGGAAAAACATACGGCATGTACTTCATTAGCGGGTTGCTTTGATCCTGCATTGAACTCATACTGTAAATTGATATTAGCATACTTGTAATTACTGCTGTTAATGTAAATAAGCTTACATGATCGCCGTAAAAAGGAATACTAAAAGGCAATGTTGCAATTGAGTCGTACGTTGCCAGGTCTTTTGCCCACAGGAAATTCTCACCTCGCAAGTCAATATTTGACTGAAAGAAATAATATAGCGACATGAAAATTGGGATTTGCAATAAAGCAGGAAGACATCCGCCAAGCGGGCTTACACCTGCACTTCGCCATAATTTCATTTGCTCCATACCAAAAGCCTGCTGATCGAGAGTATTTGTTTTTGGGTCTGTATATTTTGCTTTAAGAGCATCTACTTCAGGTTTTAAGGCTTTCATTTTTGCTCCGCTGAGATAGCTCTTATAAAGAATGGGCGATGTAAGTAATCTGATAAAGAATGTAAGCAGCAGGATAACGATACCCATACTTGCAATATTGTTTGCAAAGAAGTTAAAAACAGGCAACAGCAAATACCGGTTAATATATTTTACAAAAGCAAAAACGCCTGAACCGTAAGGAACAATATTTTCAAGTTTATTTCCATATTTTTTTAATACTGTATAATCACTAGGCCCATAATAAACCTGGAGAGGCACATTTCCATTAACTATTTCAAGTTTTGCAGTGGCTGTAGCTTTGGTAAGGAAGTGAGAACTTGAATCTGCAGGTACTTTCCATTTAATTGCAGTATTTCTAAATTTGTTTTTTGCAACCAAAGCGGTAAGGAAAAACTGTTGTTTAACACTTAGCCATTCCACAGGTTTTGAAAAACTTAACTCATTATCATGAGAACCTATCATTTCAAAATCATAATCACCATTTTCTAAATAACAGATATGTGTTTGAGTTGCTTCATATTTATAATCATGTTCAATTTGGTCAGCTTCATTTTGCCAAACAAAATTTATTTCATTTTGATTAAAAAGAGAATTGTCGCCAACTCCTATATTAAAATCAAGCATGTAATCGGCAGGCTTCAGGGTAAAAGTGTGAGTTAGCTTTTTACCCGTTGAGTCTCCTAAAAAATATGTAACAGTTTGGCTTTTATCAGCATTAATGGTAACATTACCGCCATCGAAAGTAATTTTAGATGTTTGCGCCGATTTATTGGCTGCTGAATTAAATGAATAGTCGAACTGATTGAAAGAGCCTTGCTGAAGGATAACGGTGTCACCATTCTGCTTTTTAAATTTTTTAAGTTGCACTAACACCGGCTGCGCTCCTTTGTTAGAAAAAACTATTTTAATTAAATCGTTTTCAAGAACAGATTTCTTTTCAGCGATATTATTAACCGGGATGCCGGCAGCAATATTTTTTATTGAATCTGCTTTCAGTGAATCTAACACTGCAATTTTAGGATCAACTTTAGGTTTAAACCTTTCAATTGAATCAGCTATGCGTTTTTGCTCGGCTTCATATGCAAGACGGCTTTTGCTGTTTATTACGAACATTCCGATTAATAAAGCTCCAATCAGCACAAAACCAATAACTGTATTACGATCCATTCCCATTAAAAAATCATTTTAAGTTCGCAAAGGTAACAGTTTGTGTTTAGACACATATACCTGTAAATAAAAAAGCCCTTTTTTACAGGGCTTATAAAATTAAATCAGATTTAAAAATTATTTTTTGGCAGCAGGTGCAGCAGCAGCAGCAGGTGCAGCGCCTTTAGCGGCGGCTTTTGGTGCAGCAGCTTCTTCCTGCTTCAACTGACGTGTCATAGTTACTGAGGCAATAGGAATTCTTGGTGAATTCAAAATTTCAACACCTTCAGACTTTACATCTTCAACTCTTATATTTTCATTTAAGTTAAGATCTGAAATATCTACCTCAATAGCTGCTTTAAGGTCTTTTGGATATGCTTTTACTTTTAATGTTTTAGCTTTTAAAACAAGTTTACCGCCGGCCTTAACACCTGCAGGAGTTCCAACATATTTTAATGGAAGAGAGGCAATAACTTTTTTGTTTTCAACTAATTCAAGAAAATCAACGTGAATTAATTCGTCAGTTACTTTGTGGAACTGAATATCCTTAAGAATGCAAGAATAAGTTTTTCCGTCAACTGTAACTTCCGCAGTTAAAAATTCCGGTGTGTAAACAAGGTTTTTGAATGCAGTTGCAGGAGCGGAAAAATTAATTTCTTTTTCACCACCGTAAATTACACCCGGCACTAATTTTTGAGAGCGAATTTGGCGGGTGGCTTTTTTTCCGCTTTCGGTCCTCAATTGTCCTTCGATTGTAATTGATTTCATTATTAAATTTTTTTTATGAGGCGCAAAGGTAATATAATTCTGTAAAAATTAAGGTTTAATTTTTAAGTTATTATTGAATTCTTCTGTTTCTCATCCGGCTTCTCATAAAAAGAGAGTTTATACTTTTGTTTTCGAATGCATTTCTTATTGTTATGGCAAAAAGTTCATCTGTTGAAACAACTTTAATTTTACCATCAGTTTTTTTCACGGGGATAGTATCACAAACCACAAGTTCTTCAAGCACACTATTTTCAATATTTTCGTAGGCATTGCCGCTTAAAACCGGATGTGTGCAAAGTGCCCTTACACTTCTTGCGCCCTTTTCTTTAAGCAAATTTGCGCTTTTACATAGAGTTCCGCCGGTATCTACAATATCATCAATTATAACAATATCTCTGTCGGTTACGTCGCCAATAACCACCATGCTTGCAATTTCATTTGCTCTTTTTCGGTGTTTATCACATATAACCATCTCTGTTTCAAAGTACGATGCCAGTTCCCTTATCCTGTTTGCGCTACCTACATCTGGTGCTGCAAATGTGAGATTTTCAAGCATTAAGTTTTCAATATATGGAATAAAAACTGCCGATGAATCAAGATGATCCACCGGAATATCAAAATACCCTTGAATTTGCGGAGCATGAAGATCCATAGTTATTACCCTGTTGGCACCTGCTGCAACAAGCATATTTGCAACAAGCTTAGACCCAATTGCCACACGCGGCTTATCTTTTCTGTCTTGCCGTGCAAAACCATAATAAGGAATAACTGCAATAACTTTATAAGCAGAAGCTCTTCGGGCAGCATCTATCATAAGAAGCAGTTCCATTAAATTATCTGTGGGAGCAAACGTACTTTGAATTAAAAAAACAAATCTTCCCCTTATACTTTCCTGAAACTCCACGCCTATTTCACCATCACTAAATCGTTGAATGTTTACTTTTCCCAAAGGTTCTCCAAACTTTTTTGCAATTTTCTCAGCGAGGTATTGACTGCCGGTACCCGAAAAAATCTTGGCATTTGATTCCATGTAAACGTTTATTATCGTTTTAATTAGAAAACTTTTGCGAAAATACATTTTGTTTATAAAACACTATGCATCATGCAAAAAATAATTAAATCAATCAAGTCGTGGCCACAAGATGATCGCCCTCGTGAAAAAATGCTTATTAAGGGTGCGGAAGCTTTAAGCAATTCAGAATTACTGGCAATTTTAATCAATAATGGTTCCGGCCAAAAAAGTGCTCTTGATATTGCAAAAGAAATTCTAGCTCTGGGAAAAGAATGTCTTTCAGAAATAGGAAAATTTTCAGCAAAAGATTTTCAAAAAATTAAAGGCATAGGTTCAGCAAAAGCAATCACT
This sequence comes from Bacteroidota bacterium, assembly GCA_018268175.1. Classification (GTDB taxonomy): domain Bacteria; phylum Bacteroidota; class Bacteroidia; order Chitinophagales; family Chitinophagaceae; genus Ferruginibacter. Next base: position 5,026 of record JAFDXB010000011.1, read on the forward strand.
ATCGTTGCTGCCCTTGAACTCGGTAAAAGACGATTTGCTTCTATTCCGGTAAATAAACAAATAATTTCGAGCAGTAATGAGGTGGCTGAATTTTTAAAAATATCATTGAGGGATTACAAATATGAAGTATTTGCAGTAGTATTTCTTAACCGGGCAAACAAAATCAAACATTTTGAAATTATAAGCAAAGGCGGTATAACAGGTACTATTGCCGACCCCAGAATAATATTAAAAAAAGCTTTAGATGAAGAGGCAACATCAATTATTTTGTCTCATAATCATCCCTCCGGAAACCTTCGGCCAAGTAAAGCCGACACAGAAATTACCACCAAAATTAAATCAGCGGCAAGTTACTTCGATATCCATGTGCTTGACCACATAATTGTTTCGGAGGAAGGCTATTTCAGCTTTGCTGATGAAGGTATTCTTTAATTATGCTTCTGCAGCAGGGCCGCCAAAGTTGAATGGTATTTCCACACTTTCCATATCTTGGATAACACCGTTGGTTGCTTCAAATTTTTTAATATTTTCATTTATTGCCTTCATAAACCTTTTGGCATGGAAAGGAGTTAATATTATTCTGCTTTTTACTTTACTTTTTGGATTGCCGGGCATCACATTTACAAAATCAATCACAAACTCAGCATGGCTGTGGGTTATAATTGCAAGATTAGCATAAGTTCCTTCAGCAACTTCCTCCGAAATCTCAATATTTAATTGTTGTTCTGGTGCATTCATTTCTGCCATATCATTTTTTTTCAAAAATAGTAATTAAAATTCCAATGAGGCTTGTATTTTGACGTCAGTTTTTTTACTTCCCATTATCATATCATTTCCGCTTCCCAGCGATGTTTTATCAGCATAAACAGTTTGAGAAAGTTTTAACCAAAATGTAAGTTTTTTTGAATATTTATACTTTAAATTTAAAACTGTACGGTATCCTTTATCAAAAAATGAAGGTATTGATGAAGAGTAACCAACATCTTTTTCATAAGTATATATTCGGGAATCATAACTTCCTGTTTCAAAATATAAAACCCTAAAGTTACCTGATAACTTCCTCCCAAAAGGTTTATAAGTAATTTCAGAATATGCAGCGAACCCATCCTCAGCTTTAGCTGAAATAAAATTTACCACTTCTATTCTGTTCGTAATTGAAAAATCAGGTGAAAACCTGTACCAAAAATTTATTCTTAAATTTTGCTTTTGAATATCGCTAACACCGGAAATTTTTTCATCTTCAGATTCTACATTTCCACCCTTTATTTTACTTCTTAAATAACCATAAACCTCAAGGTTTTTGTCGGGTTTAAAATTAACCTGCAGCAATGCTGAATAGCCTGATGAACTACCATTAACCCTATACCGGAAAAAAGGAAACCAAAATATATCGGAATATGCACTTAATGTAACTTTTTTTACCAACTTAATATTGATGCCGGTAAATAAGCCTTTTTCAAATTCCGGTTTTGTTGATTCAGTAAATGCGGATCCATTCAAAGAAATAAATTCTTTGCCAATATCTCTGTAAAGTGTCGCCAGACTTACATTTGAGGACAGCGATACTAATGAACCCGCAATTACGCCAAAGCCTTTTCCTCCTTTTGCAACTTCAGAAAAAAAATGGAAGTTTTTTAGATTTTTAGAAATTTCGAAACTGTAATTTGATAATTTATTACCGGAAAATTTAAACGATTTATAAAAATCTGAATTTTTAGTGGTTGCTACGGATAGTTGCCGGTGTATATAATTAAATTGAAGAAAAAAACCGTTCTTTTTAATTGCTGCACTTCCGCCAAGCGTTAAAATTTTTGCAGAATTCTTATCCTTTATTTCATTTTCACTTCGGTGATAACCTGATGTTTGTAAAGAAGTAATATTGTTGTTGCTGTCTATGTTTGCATCATGTTTGTTTAAAGAACCAAACAGGTTAAAATCTATTTTTTTCCATTCAATATTTAAGGCAGTTCCACGCATAAAATTGTTTTCATCAGTTGAAGAGTATGGCCTTATTACAGAACTTTGTTTTTTTACAGATACCACATCCGGGCCTTTTCCTAATGAAAAGCTTTGCCATTGAATTAACCCTTGCGACATATTTACAGTGAAATCACCAAGAATTATACGTTTAATTTTTCCAAAATTTGTCGCCGTTAGGTGAAATGAATAAAAGTCGAAAACCGGTGACCGTTTTTGAAAAAATTTTTCACCTGCATCTTTTTCTCCCGTAAAATTTATTTGCAATAAGTTTTTGTAATTATACCTGTATTTAAAAAACACCTTTTCAGGTGAACCCTGATACGAGGAAGAGCCTGATTTAAAAAATCCCTTAGATAATTCAAGGGTGCGGCTGATTCTCAACAATAAAAAATTATCCCCGCCTTTTAATCTTTTACCTAACGGTGGAATTGCAACATTTTTATCCAATGTTACAAATGGTAAAATCTTTTTAATAGTTTCCACATCCCATTGCGGTACTGCCTGCAATTCATAAAGGCTTATTAATTTTCCAAATTTCATTTTGTAGTTTTTCAATTCCTCAATTTCACTAAAAGTTTGAAATGGAAAATTTTTAAGGTCATCTAAATTTTCTTTATTCAAATCAACAGGATTTTTATTGTATGCAGAAAGCATTTGCAATAATTCATCATCTTCCTTTTCTTCATTCGAATTTTCGGCGGTATTTTCAATAATTTGTTCAATTTCCCTGTCTTCCTGCGCAGCAGCAGAAGTAACAAAGAGCATAAAAAATAATATTACAGAAATCCTCATTTTTTCATTTTTGCAAAGAGAGTAACACCGGGAGTAAAACCAAGGAACCTGTGGTAACCCACAGAAATATCAACTCTGTAATCATTCCAGCTTACACCTGCAGTTCCGGAAAATGTAACTGTGGATGTGTTAAAACCTATTCCTCCATGAAATCTTTCGTTGTAATTATATGAAAGCAGTAAAAAAATTGCAGCAGGCACAAATTCTTCTTTTGAAATATCTAAACCCAAAAACACTGAAGTTGATGGTTGGTAACCTGCTCCAATTTTTAAAATTACCGGCAGTCTGCTTTTATTAGTCTGAATCATATTTGTCACCTGAATACCTGTTGAAAATTTCGGATTAACTTTAAAAAGCAGGCCTAAGCCTCCGGAAAAATTCCCTTCATTACCATAATCAGAAAACTTTTTATTAGAATAAGAAAAAGTGATACCTGCAGCAACAGAACCTAAACCTTTGCCGTAAGCAACTGATAATTTATAATCAGAATATTTTGAAAATCCTGTATAATCAAAATTAAGCCCCATGCCGCCGTAATCAGTAGGTAATGAAGCGCTGAGGGAATAAACTGCCGTTTCATCCATCAGAAATCTTCTTTCATTGAAAAGGCCAAAAAGTATATTATCATAAGATGACAACACTGCAGGATTCTGAGTAAATGAAAAGGCATCCGGATTTTTTACATATGCCCCTGAACCCGGCACAGGTGTGCTTTGTGTCTTTAAAATTTGTTGGCCATTAGTATTGCAACAGATAAGCATCAAAAAAAATATATAGCGAAAACTCATGATAAAAGTTTTGCCTCAAAATACTTTTAACACTCATAAATTCACATAAAATAACCCTTAATTAGCCATTCTTTGGTACTTTTGGGGCATGAAATTATTGGATGGTAAGGTTGCCTCGGCACACATCAGAGAAGAGCTTAAAAAAAACATTTCACACAATAAACATAAATTTCCTCGTCCTCCTCATCTTGCTGCAATTTTGGTTGGAAATGATGGTGCAAGTGAAACTTATGTGGCAAGTAAAATAAAAAATTGTGAACAGATTGGAATGCAAAGTTCTCTTATAAGATTTCCTGCAGACAGCACCCAAAGAGAACTTGAAGAAAAAATAATTGAAATAAATGGTGATCCCGGAATTGACGGGCTGATTGTACAATTGCCATTGCCAAAACATATTGATGAAACAAAAATTATTGAATTAATAAACCCGGAAAAAGATGTTGACGGTTTTCATCCGGTAAATGCCGGAAAGTTAATGCTTGGACAGAAGGGTTTCGTTTCTGCCACACCGTTGGGAATTTTATATCTCCTAAAATATTATGATATAGAAACTGCCGGCAAAAATGCAGTTATTGTTGGCAGAAGCAATATTGTAGGAAGGCCTTTAAGCATTTTATTAAGTTTAAATAAAGAACCCGGCAATTGCACAGTTACATTGGCCCACAGCCGTACAAAAAATTTAAGAGATGTTTGCCTTACGGCAGATATTCTGGTTGCAGCAATAGGAATTCCCGGTTTCATTACGGCAGATATGGTAAAAGAAAAGGCTGTAGTAATTGATGTTGGTATAACACGTATAGATGATAGCAGTAAGAAATCAGGCTATTCATTAAAAGGAGATGTGGATTTTGAAAATGTTTCAAATAAATGTTCTTATATAACGCCTGTGCCGGGAGGTGTCGGGCTTATGACAATTGCTGCTTTATTAAGCAACACTTACAATGCATATTTAAATAAATTCAATGGAAACTAATCCACTCGAAATGCCACTTCCGGTAATGGAAAGTTTTTACACAATTCAGGGAGAAGGCTATTGGCAAGGGAGTGCTGCATATTTTATAAGGCTTGGCGGTTGCGATGTTGGATGTGTTTGGTGCGATGTAAAAGAAAGCTGGGATGTTACCGCTCACCCTTCAAGAACAATAAAATCCCTATTGACAGAAGTTAAAACAACTGCGGCAAAAATAGTTGTTGTTACCGGTGGCGAACCCCTTATGCATAATTTAGAAAATCTGACAAGAATTTTCAAAGAAAACGGATTACAGTTAAATATAGAAACATCAGGTTCTTCACCTTTATCTGGAGAATGGGACTGGATATGCCTATCTCCCAAAAAATTTAAAAAGCCTCTGCCTGATATTCTTTTAAGAGCATCTGAACTTAAAATTATTATTTACAACAAAAGCGATTTTAAATGGGCAGAGGAATATGCTTCACAAGTAAATAACAATTGTAAATTATACCTACAACCTGAATGGAGCCGCCACAAGGAAATGACCCCACTAATAGTTGATTACGTTAAGCAAAACCCAAAGTGGAAGATATGTGTACAGGTTCATAAATATATTGATGTGCCTTAAAAAACACTTATAACATTATATTACATCACTAAATCTTAAATTCATTCATAAATTTTATTAAATGATATTTAGGTTATTACTGTTTATATTTTTTACAAGTTTTACTTCCTCCGCTTTTTGCCAATGGTACGATCCTGATAAAGTAAATAAGAAGGCATCAAAATTAAATGAGCAGGCATATGAGGCTGCATTAAATGGTGAATACCAAAAATCAATATCATTATTGGGCGAAGCTTTAAAGGCAGATCCAAAATTTGTAGATGTATATCTATCACGTGCCGGCATTTATGGAACAATGAAAGATTACCGCCGTTCTGTTGAAGACTATAAATCTGCATTCACCCTTGATTCTGTTTATTCTTCAACATTTCTCTTACCTTATTCAATATCGCTTGCCGGAACCGGTGATTTTAATTCAGCATTGCTTAAAGTAAATGATTTTTTAAAAACCCCGAAATTGAATGAGCAAAGTATTAAGGCAGGAAAATACAGAAAAGAAACTTATGAATTTGCTCTGGAATATGAAAAGAATACCCGGCCGGGAAATGTAACCTTCTCGCCGTTAAATCTTGGGCCAAATATTAACACAAAAGCACTGGAATATTTTCCTTCCCTTACAATTGATGGCAAGACGTTGATTTTTACACGCCGTGAAAAAGGTGATGAAGATTTTTATGAAAGCACCTTGAATTCAGAAGGAAAATGGGAAGTAGCCACTCCGTTAAAAGGCAAAATAAACACTAATTTAAACGAGGGAGCTCAATCTATTTCACAGGATGGTGAGTGGCTTATTTACACAGGTTGCAATTATCCTGAAGGCCGGGGCCGATGTGATATTTATATTTCCTATAAATTAAAAGACGGCACCTGGAGCCCTGCTGAAAACATGAATTTCAACACTGAATTCTGGGAATCGTCACCTTCCCTGTCTCCGGATAAATCTGAACTATATTTTTCAAGTAATAACCCCGCCGGTTTAGGCGGAAAGGATATTTGGGTTACTAAAAGATTACCATCCGGGAAATGGGATACTCCTAAAAATCTTGGCCCTCAAATAAATACGCCGGGCGATGAAGGAAGCCCTTTCATTCATGCTGATAATCAGACATTATATTTCAGCAGCAATTACCATCCCGGATACGGCGCAACAGACCTGTTTATCTCTTTAAAAACAGATTCAGGCTGGACTAAACCTCTTAACATGGGATATCCGGTTAATACAATTGACGACGAGGGTTCACTGTTTGTGAAATCAGATGGCAAAACTGCTTTTTACTCCAGCGAAAGGCAGGATACCTACGGTGGCCTTGATCTTTACTCATTTGAATTGCCGGAAAATGTAAGAGCAAATAAAACCTTATGGGTAAAAGGAAAAGTATTTGATGCAAAAACTAAAGAAGGTTTGCCATCAAAACTCACACTAACCGACATCAACAAACGAAAACAAATTTCCGCACTTCAAACTGATGAAGATGGCAACTATCTTTTAACATTACCGGAAGGAAATAATTATGCTTTTAATGTTGACAGAAAGGGATATTTATTTTATTCAGAAAATTTTTTACTAACTAATCCCGGTAAAGATTCTTCATACCTCATCAATATTCCGTTAGTGAAAATTGAGCCGGGTGCTGCAATTGTTTTGAGAAATATTTTTTTTGATGTAAACAAATCCGACCTTAAACAAACTTCTGTTTCTGAACTCGAAAAAGTTGTTGAATTGCTAAAGGATAATCCAAAACTGAAATTAAAAATTGAAGGCCACACAGATAACACCGGAAGTTCAACAGAAAATATGGCATTAAGCAAAAACCGGGCGCTGAGTGTTGTAAATTATCTTGTTTCAAAAGGAATAAATAGAGGAAGATTAACTTATGAAGGTTTTGGTGATAAGAAACCTGTTGATTCCAACGACACCGAAGAAGGAAAATCACATAACCGAAGGACTGAAATACACGTAACTGCAAACTGATATTTCTCTATCATTGTTTGAATGAATGATGAGTTATTGTACCGGATTTCGTTGACACTTGTTCCCGGCATAGGTGATATACAAGCAAAATTATTAATTGAAAAATTCGGCTCTGCCGGAAATGTGTTTTCTGCCTCAAAACACCATTTAGAAATGGTTGAAGGAATTGGCTTTATTAAAGCTTCTGCAATTAAAAAGTTCAGCAATTTTAAAATTGCTGAAAATGAAATAAAGTTTATAGAACAAAATAATATTTCCGCACTTTATTTTAAAGATGTTGGTTATCCCGTAAGGTTAACTCATTATGCTGATAGTCCTGTGATGCTTTACTACAAAGGAAATGCAGACCTCAACTCATCTAAAATTATCTCTGTAATAGGCACACGCAACAACAGTACTTATGGAAAAGAATTTTGCGAAGCCTTTATTAAAGAATTGCCTGCCGATGTATTGGTGGTAAGTGGCCTTGCTTATGGAATAGATACAATAGCTCACAAAGAGGCATTAAAAAACAATTTAAAAACAGTAGGTGTTGTTGCCCACGGCCTGCATACAATTTATCCTTTTGCCAACAAAAGTCTTTCTCAGTCAATGCTTGAACATGGCGGCCTTCTTACAGATTTTTTCAGCTTTTCAAAACCCGACAGGGAAAATTTCCCGAAAAGAAACCGCATCATTGCTGGAATGTGTGATGCAGTTTTAGTTGTAGAATCCGGAGTTAAAGGCGGTTCAATTATAACAGCAGAAATTGCAGTAAGTTATAACAAAGACATTTTTGCAATACCCGGAAAAATAAATGATGAAAAAAGCAAAGGTTGCAATTCTCTCATTAAGAGAAATATTGCGCAACTTGTAACAACACCAAACGACATTAGTTCGTATATGAACTGGAAGCCCATTCAAAAGAAAAAAAATCAAACCCAACGGCAGCTTTTTGTTGAACTTTCTCCGCAGGAGGAAAAAATTGCTTCAATTATAAGAAATGAAGAAGTTTCGATTGATAAACTACTGACTACCGGGCTTTCATCAGGAGAAATTGCCGGGGCATTATTAAGCCTTGAAATGCAGGGGTTGATAAATTCCCTTCCTGGCAAAAGATATTCATGGGTGGAATAGAAAATGCACAATTCATTATCTTTGCACATGGCAACAATAAAATCTTCTTCAAACAATACCCTCGATGAAGGTTTAACCTTCGATGATGTACTTTTAGTTCCTGCATATTCTCAAGTTTTACCACGGGACGTTGATATTACAACAAAACTCACTTCTTCAATAAATCTTAATATTCCAATGCTAAGTGCGGCAATGGATACAGTTACAGATTCAAATCTTGCAATAGCTCTGGCAAGAGAAGGAGGCCTTGGAGTTCTGCATAAAAATATGTCAATTAACATGCAGGCCGAACAAGTAAGAAAAGTAAAAAGGAGTGAAAGTGGGCTTATTCTCGACCCAATTACACTAGGCCCGGAAGACACAATTGGCGAGGCTTTCAGATTAATGAAAGAAAATAAAATTGGAGGAATTCCTGTTGTTGATAAAAATTTCGTTCTTGTTGGTATTCTTACCAACAGAGACCTTCGGTTTGAAACAAACCTGAAGCAAAAAATCAGCAGTGTGATGACTAAAGAAAATCTAATAACTGCACCTGAAGGAACCGACCTTGCTAAAGCAGAAGCAATTTTTAAAAAAAATAAAGTTGAAAAATTACCTGTTGTTGACAAAGCCGGCAAGCTGAAAGGCCTTGTTACATTTAGTGATATTTTAAAATTGCAAAATCATCCTTTGTCTGTAAAAGATAAATTTGGAAGATTACTTATTGCGGCCGGAGTTGGAATTACCAAAGACACAATGGAACGCAGCGAAGCATTGAGTAACGCAGGGGTTGATGTTATTTGTTTAGACAGTGCTCATGGCCATACGAAAGGCGTTATAGATACATTAAAGTTGATAAAGAAAAATTTTAAAAATCTTCAGGTCATTGCAGGAAACATTGCAACTGCCGAAGGAGCCTTAGCTCTTGCGGCAGCAGGCGCTGATGCAGTAAAAGTTGGTATCGGTCCCGGCTCTATTTGTACAACACGGGTTGTTGCAGGAATTGGAATTCCTCAAATAACCGCAGTTATGAATGTTGCAAATGCTTTGAAAGGGAAAAACATTGGAATAATTAGTGATGGCGGAATACGTTATACCGGAGATATGGTAAAAGCACTTGCTGCAGGAGCAAATTGTGTAATGATGGGAAATATTTTTGCGGGCACAGAAGAAAGTCCCGGTGAAACTATTATATATGAAGGCAGGAAATTTAAACAATACCGTGGCATGGGTTCTTTAGGTGCAATGGCTCAAGGCAGCAGCGACCGTTATTTTCAGGAAGATGATGATATAAAAAAATATGTACCGGAAGGTATTGAAGGAAGAGTGCCATACAAAGGGCGTTTAAAAGAAATTACTCACCAATTTACCGGCGGTTTAAAAGCAGGTATGGGTTATTGCGGAGCTGCAACTATTAAAGATTTGCAAAAAGCAAAATTTATAAGAATTACAAATGCCGGAATGAGGGAAAGCCATGCGCATGATATAGCAATTACTAAAGAAGCTCCAAACTACAGCAGGTAAACACATTAAATAATATTTAGAGTATTTCAAAAACCTGTTCGCATAAATGAAAAAATTCTTTTTCGCCTTTTTTTTATTGACAATTTTCTTTTCACCTAATCTAAATGCGGCGGAAAATTCAGGTCTCCGCATTTCATTGCTTACTTGCAGCCCCGGCGATGAATTATATTCACTTTTCGGGCACAGCGCAATACGCGTTGTTGACAGTGTTGCATTAACTGATATAGTTTATAATTATGGCACTTTCAATTTTGATGATCCTGACTTTTACATAAAATTCGCATCCGGAAAATTGCTATACTATTTAAGTGTTCAATATTTCGTGGATTTTAAAGAATCTTATGAATATGAAAAACGTACAATTTATGAGCAGGTATTAAATTTTTCTGATGAGAAAAAATTACAAATCCGAAAGTTTTTGAACGAAAATTTAAAGGAAGAAAATAAATATTACCATTATGATTTTTTTCTTGATAATTGTACAACAAGGCTACGAGATATAATTGCGCCGGCAGCTTCACTTCCGGCAGTAATGCCGCTGAATACTACGTATAGGATGGCAATACATAAATATCTTAATGCAGGAAAAAGTTACTGGAGTAAATTAGGGATTGACCTTTTACTTGGGTTGCCAACAGATGCAGTTATGACAGCCTCGCAACAACAATTTTTGCCCGACAACTTATTTTTAGCACTCAAAGCATCAAAAAAACCTATCGTAAAATCAGAAACAAATTTAACTGAAGTGTTTCCACTTTATGCTCATCAAATGCTTATTTCTCCCGGCTTATTATTCACTTTACTTTTAATTGCGACTGTGTTTCTCACATGGAAAAAAAGCCCTATTCTAATACAGGTTGACAGATTATTATTTTTTATAACAGGATTGTTAGGTTTGATAATTTTATTGATGTGGTTTGTAACAGATCACTCAATGACCAAAAACAACCTGAATATTTTATGGGCATGGCCCACGCATTTAATTGCATTTATTTTTATAAGTAAACAATCAAAATTCTTTAAAATATACTTCGGCATATACACACTTGCAATGGCAATATTATTGCTGAGTTGGCAATGGCTACCTCAACAATTAAATGTTGCACTAATACCTTTAATTGTTACTTTAGGATTAAGGTCTGCAATAAATTATTTAAAATGAATTCTGAAATTTCAATAACCCGTTTTGGAAAAGGCAAGCCCGTAATTTTGCTACATGGATTTGGATTTAATAAATCTATTTGGGAAGAAATTGTTCCTGAAATTGGAAATAATTTCAATTTTATTATGCCCGACCTTCCGGGAAGCGGAAACAGTAAACCTCTTTTGAAAAAAGAATTTACTTTAAATGATTATGCAGTTTGGCTAAATGACTTTATAAATAACGAAAACTTAGAAAGGCCTGTAATTATTGGCCACAGCATGGGTGGTTATATTATGATGGCATTTGAAAAAATGTTTCCTGAAATTTCATCAGCAATTGTTTTGTTTCACAGCAGTACTTATGCAGATTCAGATGAGAAAAAAGAAGCACGTAAAAAATCAATTGAATTTGTTAAAAAATATGGAACACAAACATTTTTAAGTAACAGCATTCCGGGACTTTTTTATGATAAGGAAAAGCATAAAGACGACATTAATAAATACATCAAGCAGGCAGCGGAAATACCGGCGGATATTATAAATCAATACTATGTTGCAATGATGGAGCGGCCGGACACTTCGGAAGTTTTAAAAAACATTTCAAAACCTGTGGGGTTCATTTTAGGCAAACATGATGAAGCAGTACCTTATGAAACGGCGCTAAAACAGGTTCATCTTGCAAACAATTCTGATGTGCTAATTTTAGATAAATCTGCTCACATGGGAATGCTGGAGGAACCACACAAAGCGGCTGCTTTTTTACGTTCATTCTTACATGATATTTGTTAAATAATATTTTGGCGGAAGAATTATAATTATTTTGCGTAACTAATTTTTCGCCATTTAATGAAGCACTTTTACTTAAGCATTTTATTCTTAATAATATCATTTACGCTCCGTGCGGCTCATATCACCGGAGGTGAAATGCTCTATGATTATATTGGAACAAGTGGAGGCTTAAATAAGTACAGAATCACCCTTCGATTGTATCGTGATGATAATTGCACAGGTTGCGCCGCAATGCCCGCATCTGTTGCCATAGGCATTTTTAATAACGATATGGGAAACCTTATTGGCGGATACAGAACAGTAGGTTTAAATTCAAACACCAGCCTCACTCCTACTGATGTTCCAACATGTATTACCAACCCTCCAAACCTGCGTTATTCATTGGGCACATATACTTTTGAAACTGAATTAAGCTCTAATTTAAATGGCTATACAATTACCTATCAAACCTGTTGCCGCATAAGCGGAATCAGGAATGTGCCTGATATGGAAGGCGCAACCTATTCAGCAGTAATTCCGGGCACATCACGTAACCCCGGAAGCATAGATAACAGTCCGCGATTTACTACAAATATTTCAATTGTTTGTTATCAAAGGCCGTTCACTCTTGATTTTAGCGCATCAGATCCTGATGGAGATTCACTAGTTTACAACTTTTGTTCTGCATATAATGGCGGACGAGCAGCTGATGCTGCTTTCGCCGAACCTGATGGCCCCCCTTATGGAACTATTAGCTATATTAACGGATATAATGGAACCCAACCCTTAGGGCCACAGGCAACAATTAATCCCGCAACCGGGATAATTTCGGGTATAGCTCCACAACCGGGAAGGTATGTGGTTTCCGTTTGCGTTGACCAGTTTCGCAACCGTCAATATCTTAGCACCCAAAGAAAGGATTTTATTATAACCGTTGCCCCTTGCGATCTTCCTGCGGCTGAACTACTACCGAGTTATATCACATGTGACGGATTCTCTTATACTTTCAGCAATTTAAGCAGTTCTCCACTTAATGAATCTGTTTTTTGGGACTTCGGCGTGCCCGGAACTCTGGCAGATACTTCTATCAGCGAAACTCCAACATTTACATTTCCTGATACGGGGATTTATAAAATAAAACTTATTGTAAATAAGGGAAAATCATGCACAGACAGCACTACTGCTTTGGTAAGTGTTTATCCGGGATTTGTTCCGGCATTCAATAATTCATCGCCATCATGTGTAAATGTTCCGGTTAGTTTTACAGACAGATCATCACACAGATATGGTACAGTTGTGGGGTGGTCGTGGGATTTCGGCGACAGCCGGATAATTACCGATACTAGTAATTTAAAGAATCCAACATTTGCCTACAGTACGCCCGGAACTTACAACACAAGATTAATTGTAACAAGCAGCCGAGGCTGTAAAGACACTGTTTCAAACACAGTAACAATTGTAGATAAACCACAGTTTTTTGTTTCGAACGATACATTAATTTGTACAATTGACACTCTTCAGTTGCATTTAACTGCCGGTGCACCGGGAACGGTTGTGTGGTCGCCAAACTATAATATCAGTAATGTTACAAGTCTGAACCCTTTTGTAAGCCCTGATGTTACTACAACATACATTGCAACCTTTCGTGATAATTTTGGCTGCGAAGGAAAAGATTCTGTAACAGTGAATGTAATAAGCAGGGTATCTCTCGATGCGGGCCCGGATACAACAATTTGCAGAACAGACAGTATTATTATTCCTGTAAGAAGTGATGGCTTA
>JAFDXB010000120.1 GCA_018268175.1 Bacteroidota bacterium
ATAGCCCGGCCCGAAGGGACACGCCAGAAATTATATAAAATAAAAAGCTGCATCAATAATGTGATGCAGCTTTTAAAAAATACAGTAACCTGCTAAATATCGGTTGCTTCGCCGTAAGCCACTGCTGTCGCTTCTTTCACAGCTTCGCTGATAGTTGGGTGAGGATGTATTGCATTTAAAATTTCGTGTGCGGTTGTCTCTAATTTGCGTGCTACTACGGCCTCTGCAATTACTTCAGTAACATTATAACCTATCATATGGCAGCCTAAGAATTCACCATATTTTGCATCATAAATTACTTTTACAAAACCTTCGGTTGCACCGGCGGCGCTTGCTTTTCCGCTTGCCATAAATGGAAACTTACCAACCTTAATTTCATAACCTGCATCTTTAGCTGCCTTTTCGGTAAAACCTACAGATGCTATTTCGGGCGTGCAATAAGTGCAGCCGGGAATATTGTTATAATCTATTGGATCTATTTTTTTGCCTGCAATATGTTCGGCTGCATTGATACCTTCTTTTGATGCAACGTGCGCCAATGCCTGGCCGGGAGTACAATCGCCAATTGCATAAATATTTGGCACTGATGTTTGCTGATAAACATTAACTGATATTTTTCCTTTATCTGTCTTTATTCCTAATTGCTCCAAGCCTAAGTTTTCTATATTAGCAACAATTCCAACAGCGCTCAGTAAAATATCTGCTTCAAGTGTAATTTCACCTTCGGGGGTTTTTACAGTTGCTTTTACGCCACTGCCGGAAGTATCTACTTTTAATACTTCTGAATTTGTCATTACGTTAATTCCCTGTTTTTTGTATTGCTTTTCAAGTTCTTTGCTCACATCTTCGTCTTCAACAGGAACTATACGCGGAAGGAATTCAACGAGAGTTATTTTAGTTCCCATGCTATTGTAGAAATATGCGAATTCAGAACCAATGGCGCCGCTCCCGCAGATTATCATGCTTTTAGGTTGCGACTGCAATGCAATAGCTTCGCGGTAACCTATAATTTTTTTGCCATCCATCGGCATAGCCGGAAGTTGGCGTGCACGTGCGCCTGTGGCGATAATGATGTTTGCAGCTTCAACTGTTTGTTTTGAACCATCGGCAGCAGTTACTTCAACTTTATCTTTACCTATTATTTTTCCTGTACCGGAAATGACATCAATTTTGTTTTTCTTCATTAAAAATTGAACCCCTTTACTCATTTTGTCTGCAACACCGCGGCTGCGTTTTACCACTGCTTCAAAATTTTGGGAAGGGTTTTCAACATTTATTCCGTAAACGGAAGCATGCTTTGCATATTCATAAACCTGAGCGCTTTTAAGCAAAGCCTTTGTGGGGATACAACCCCAGTTTAGGCATATTCCGCCGAGGCTTTCTCTTTCGATTATTGCCACTTTTTTACCAAGTTGACTTGCACGGATTGCAGCAGGATAACCACCCGGGCCGCTTCCGATAACTATAACATCATAAGCCATATATCAATTTTTAATTTATCGGCAAATCTACACTTGATACCCGTACTATCCAAAAGCTAATTTTTGATTGAACAACCTATGACTTTCGATTTTTTTATTAATACATCTTTTCCTGCAACCAAATTATCAATTGCTTGCCTTAAGTATTGCTGTGTAACTCCGAGTTCATCAGCAGGATTGTCGTCTATTGCCCCTTGATAAACGAGTTTGCCGGCTTTGTTGTATAAATAAACTACAGGTACTTTTGAGGCGCCAAAAGCGGAAGCAATTTTTCCGCCATCATCAGCAAGGTATTCCCAATTGAAGTTTTGTGTGTTTGCGTAATCTTTCATTGCAGAAATGCTTTCAGAACTGCTTCTGTTTTTGCTGCTGTTTATATAAACAACACCAATATTATTTCTGCGGGCAAGGTCGCTAACTGCTATCTGGCGCTGTTGGCCTTTTATTACCACATCGCAGGAATTGTTAATGAATATTACCAACAGGCCATTGTCTTTTTTTAAATCGTTTATTGAAAATTGCTTGCCTGAAGCACTTTGCATTTTAATATCTGCGCCCGGAATTTGGGCATTAGCTATAAGAGAAAATGCAAAAAAGTTTATAAAAAGAACAAGTATTTTTTTCATTATAATTATTTAGATATAAAGAGCAATTTTTACGCCGAGGAAGCCTCTTTCTTTGAATTTAAAATGTTAAGTGCCACATTCAACTCAAAACCAATAAGTAATGCAAATGCATTGATATAAATAAGTGCCATTACCATCATGGCTGTGCCAATTGAGCCGTAAAGTGCATTTAACCTGCCGAAATGATTGATAATATATGAAAAAACTGCAGATGCAAGAATACTTAAAAATGTTGCCAGAACTGTGCCCGGCGAAACTATTTTCCATTTTTTTGGAACTGCCGGAGCATATTTATAAATAAATGCTATTACAAAATATAGTAATAAAAATATAAAAAGCCATCTGCTGTATTCAATGATATTTCTAAAAGTGTGGTTTTCAACCACAATTTTTAATAATGCACCCTGACTGATAAGCAGCACAAGATATGCTAACAAAAGCCCGAATAAAATTATTGTTATCTTAATTGACAGCCATCTGTTTCTTGAATCTTTTCTTTTAATAAAACCTTCATATTTTTTGTTAAA
The DNA here is from genome assembly GCA_018268175.1 of Bacteroidota bacterium. GTDB lineage: Bacteria > Bacteroidota > Bacteroidia > Chitinophagales > Chitinophagaceae > Ferruginibacter. Next base: position 2,635 of record JAFDXB010000120.1, read on the forward strand.
TGAACGCATTAATCCCATCATTGCATTTGATGCGAAAAACAAAGAAAGCAGGAAACTCACTGATATCAAACCTATTTTACTTCCATCAATAAATGAATCTACAAACGCAATTACTTCTTTATTATAAGCAGGCGAGGGGATGATATCGAAAATTAATTTATGCAATTGTTGCTTCACACTGCGTGTGGAAAAAAAAGGAAGATTGGGGATGAGAGTAAAAAGAAAAAGCAGTGATGGCGGAATAGCCATTATAAAATTATATGCAATTGCTGCTGCTCTTTCGCGTAAGCTTTGCGACCTTATTTGTTTAAAAAATACAACTCCCACTTCATGCACCGAAAAGCCATTGAAACCCGGCGGATACCAATGTACACTTTCTCTTGCGATAAGTTTTCCTGTTCGTTTTAAAATTATTTTAGGGTTGTATATCACGTTCCTGCTTTTTTAAAATAAGGCTGTCTAATGCTTTTTGATACAGCCTTGCATTGATTTTATGTTGTTCATAATTTTCTGCGAAATTTGAATGCCCGCTGAAATCAGGTTTTGCTACAAAGAAAATAAATTTTGTTTCAGGCTGGTTAAGCACTGCATCAATAGTATTTATGGAGGGTGTGCAAATTGGCCCGGGCGGTAAACCTGTATTTCTGTATGTATTATATGGAGATAAGTATTGCAGATGGCCATACAACACTCGTTTTATTCCAAAATCTCTTAAAGCATATTTAACTGTTGGGTCAGCTTCAAGCCGCATGTTTTTTCTTAATCTGTTTGTGTAA
>JAFDXB010000121.1 GCA_018268175.1 Bacteroidota bacterium
GAATCTTCCAGAATTAGAATAGAATCTAATAGTCCGGTATAAATTTGTTTTATATTAATTTTTCGATTAGGTAAAGCAAGTAAGCCCTGCCGCAAAACCAAAAGATGCCCGGCAAGGTTTCCGCTATCAACTGTTGAAACATATTTTGGAGGTAGAGGTTCTAAAGAAATAGTATCATACCAATTAAAAAAATGCCCTCGAAATTTTTCCATTTTCCCCAACGTGGTAAATGTATTGCTGACTCTATCCAAAAAATCTTTCAGAGAAATATATCCAAAGTCGTAAGCAGATAATGATGATAAAAGATACAGGCCGATGTTTGTGGGTGAAGTTCTGTGAGCTATATCTGCAACAGGCTGCTCCTGAAAATTATCGGGCGGCAGCCAATTGTCGGTAACTGTTACAAAGTGATCGAAGTAGCTCCATGTTTTTCGTGCAAGTTTCCTTAAAAAATCAAGTTGGTCATGTTTGAGATGTGATGTAGGCTCATTTAAAGGTTTGCTTGTAAACCATGTAATGAATGGAGCGAGTAACCAGAAAAAAATTATCGGGCCTGCAATATCCAACCTTCCGGGCAGATAGACAGCTAAAAGAACTACAATACTGATAGTTAGAAATGGTTCTATCCACATTTTACCATACGAATTCCATAAACTGGATTTCATGGAATTAATATACTGGGATGAAGGTGTCCATTCAAGTAATTTTCTTTTGCTTATTATCATTCTCCATAATGATCTTGCAATTGCAGAAATATTTAAAAATGCTTCATAAGGAAGACAAATTAAACTGAAGAAAGTTTTGGCAATTAAATCACGAATGTTTCTGAGTGAATTTTTTACATGATAACTAAGAATCACATCCTTAGGTTTCATAAAAACATCCCAAATGGTAGTTAATATTACCGGAAAAATTATAATGCCTGTTACAATAAGCGTCCATAACATTGGGTTTGGCAATAAAAACCACCCAATGATCAGCAAGGCTGTAAGAGCCGGAGGAACAAGGCTTCGGCGGATATTATCAAATATTTTCCATTTTGATAAAAATGAAATTGGATTTTTATACAGGCGGCTATTACCTCCCTTAACCCACGGAAATATCCAACTTATTATTTGCCAGTCGCCTCTTACCCATCTTTCCCGCATCTTCATATCGGCGCTGTATGTTTTCGGGTATTTTTCAAACAACTGAACATCACTTAATAAACCCGACCTAATATAACATCCTTCTAAAAGATCATGGCTTAAAATTCTGTTATCAGGAAATTTTTTATTTAATACTTTTTGAAAAATATTTACATCATAAATGCCTTTGCCGATGTATGAACCTTCCTTAAACAAATCTTGATAAACATCAGAAGATGCACGTGTATAAGGATCAATGCCCGGTTCATTACCATGCATTTTTGCATAAATTGAAGTTTTAATATCGGGCAAGCTCACAGTAACTCTTGGTTGCAAGATGCCGTAACCTTTCGTAACTCTTTTTTTCTTGTTATCAAAATACGGATGATTTAAAGGATGTGCCATTGTGCCAATCATCTTCCATGCAGTTCCCAACGGCAGCAATGTATCAGCATCTAAAGTAATTACATATTTGAGTTTATAAATAATATCTTCAGGACCCAAAATAATTGAAAACGGGCCTTTCTCTTTATTTGTAATTAATGAATTCAAATCGGAAAGCTTTCCTCTTTTTCTTTCATAACCCATCCACTTTTTCTCTGCTGCATTCCATTTTCTAAATCTGTGAAAAAGAAAAAACAGAGTTGTTTCACCTTTGCTGTATTTGCTATTTAATGAATTTATACCGTTAACAACTAACTGTAGTAACTCATCATCTTCAGGCATTGTTTCGTTATCGGCATCTGTAAAATCTGTAAGCAACCCAAAATATAAATTCTTATTTCTGTTAGCAAGAAAACGGACTTCAAGACTTTCCAGCAATTCATTGATTTCATTTTTATTTGTAAGAAGCGAAGGCACAACCGCAATAGTGGCGGCACTTTCGGGGATTTGTTTCGAAAAATCCATCCGCGGCAGCAGATTAGGCTTTACCAATAATGTTGAAATAAAATTAACCACAGAAACACCTAACTGGCTTGCGCAAATTATTGTTAATATAGTAACTGCAGCGAGGAGCCAAAATTTATTTGTAACTGAATCAGCCAACAACAAAACTCCTCCGCTAATTGAAAAGGTGAGTAAAAATATAGAAAGAGAATACCAGAAACTTGCATGGGTTTTAAATTTTTGCCTAATTGCTGCTGAAACAGAATAACGAAACGAAGCTTGCTTTTTTGTTATGGCAACTCCCCGGCCAATTAAGAAATAACCCACATGCGAATAGCGGTCATCATTATCGGTATTTATTGTTTCTTTGGTAAGATTAATTGCAATTCTTGCAACCTCCTCTTCTTTTTTATTGCTGTTTTTTGCAATTGTTTCAACCACATGGCGGTATCTGTCTCTTGTTGCAAAATCCATCAAAGGATAAGTGCCATCAGTATCTTCACGTAAAATTTGTTCAACTATACTGTGCGATTCCACAAATTCCCGCCAGTCAATTGTACTCAACAGCCTAAGGCTACCGATACTGTTACTCATTGAAACCTGATCGGCAGCTTGTTTATGATTTTCAGCATTTACAAGTTCTGAACTTGTTAAACCACTTCCTGATAATTGTTGTTCTATCCAGTTCAAAACCAAACCAAGATCAGGTCCTTTTCCTCTTAATTGGCGAGTAATTTCTGATACAAACGGACCGGAAACCGGTGGTTTTGTTCTTGCCATATCACCAATTACAAGAATTAAATCTTTAGGTGAATTTTCGGCGGTTTCAATCATTTTTTCTACCCAGAAGTTTGCAAGGTTTCTGTCAACTTTATCTATTGCAATATTTGCAGAAACGAGCCTTATATTTTCAATAAGCGCCAGCCTCAACATTATAGGAATAGACCATAATTCACCGAGTTTTAAATATGTTACAGATTGATAAGAATTAAGAAAACTTCCTAAACTTTCAATATCAATTCTTCCATCGCTATGCGAAATAAACTTCAGTACAATGTCATAACTTCTGGTTTCGCCGGCTGAAGTGCCATCAGTGAGAAGCGGCAGGTCTTCACTATAATTTTTTGGGAAATGAGTCTTTGCAAGCCTTATTTGTTCTTCAATTAAATAAAAATTATCTAACAACCATTCTCCTGCGGGAGTAACCTCATCTTTATTTTGGATTGATTCAGTAAGAAGTTTGCGAACTTCCTGCAACATGTTTTCATTATCGGAAAGCCGTTTTAATAAATAATCTTTACCTTTTTTATTGCTTAGTTTATGTTTTAAGGCTAATGTTTTTCCGTATCGTTCCATTTGTTCTGAACTAAACAGTTCTTCCCTCAATGGTTCCTCAACAGTCTGATTTTGTTTAGAATTGTTGATCTGAAAAAACGACCTCATATTGCTTATGAGTTCATCTGCACCTGATATTAATTTTAATTTCATTAATCCTGTTATGTCATCTGCAATGCTGAATCAACAATAGTTTGAGCTTCCTGAGTAATACGTTCTAAGTTATCTTTACTTAAAAAGCTTTCAGCATAAATTTTATAGATATCTTCTGTACCCGAAGGCCGGGCCGCAAACCAACCATTTTCAGATACAACTTTCACGCCACCAATAGGTTCGTTATTTCCGGGGGCATTTATTTGAATACTTTTTATTTTATCACCGGCGAGTTTATTTCCCTTAATATCATCGGGCGATAACTTTTTTAATTTTTCCTTTTGAGCAACTGTTGCTTTTGCTTCAATTCTGTTGTAGCACGGGTTTCCAAACTTCGCTGTTATGTCAGTATATAATTCTCCCGGGTCTTTGCCAACCTTAGCTGTAATTTCTGCGGCCAGTAAAGCGGGAATAAAACCATCTTTATCTGTTGTCCAAACATTGCCATTTTTTGCAGAAAAAGAAGCTCCTGCACTTTCTTCA
>JAFDXB010000122.1 GCA_018268175.1 Bacteroidota bacterium
GGCCGTTAGGTGCAACCCTACAAACGACCGTGCTAACATCAACAGACGGACATAAAACAGTCTGAACAAACTTTAATCAATCAATACATTTTTAAAAAAACCACGAAAATTATTTTACAATTAAAATCCTTATCGTAATATTGCAATATTAAATAATTATAAAAATGGGTGCAACAAAAACAGACCACTTTACAGACCAACAAAATCAAATTTCAACGATTGCAAAAGCATTGGGACATCCTGCAAGAGTGGCAATCATAGAACATTTATTAAAAGTAAACGCTTGTATTTGCGGAGACATCGTAAACGAATTGCCGCTTGCTCAACCAACCGTTTCGCAACATCTGAAAGAACTTAAAAACGCAGGACTAATAAAAGGAAACATCGAAGGCAATGCGATTTGCTATTGTATTGATGAAAAAACTTTTGAAGTCCTTAAAAATTATTTTTCAAAAATAATTACAACAGTTACCAAGCAAAACTGCTGTTAATCAATCACTAATTAATAAAATAAATACAATGAACACAGAACAAGAAATCAAAGAAATGGTAAGGCAGAAATACAGTGAAATAGCCTTGCAAGATAAAGAAACCAACGCCTCATCTTGTTGTGGTGCCGGTGGTTGTAGTACCGAAGTGTATAACATAATGAGCGAAGAATACAACAACCTTGAAGGCTACAATCCAGATGCTGATTTGGGGTTGGGTTGCGGTTTGCCCACTCAATTTGCCAAAATCAAAAAAGGTGATACCGTAATTGATTTGGGTAGTGGAGCTGGTAATGATTGCTTTGTTGCAAGAGCAGAAACAGGCGAAACAGGAAAAGTAATTGGCATTGATTTTACAGAAGCAATGATAGACAAAGCCCGAAGCAATGCTGAAAAATTGGGTTTCAATAATGTGGAGTTTAGACAAGGCGATATTGAAAAAATGCCTGTAACTGCAAATGTAGCCGATGTGATTGTTAGTAATTGTGTTTTAAATCTTGTACCGAATAAACAAGCTGTTTTTGCAGAAATGTATAGAGTGTTAAAACCAGGTGGACATTTCAGTATTTCTGACATTGTTTTAACGGGGAAGCTGCCTGAAAAAATAAAATCTGCCGCTGAAATGTATGCAGGTTGCGTAGCAAGTGCCATCGACAAAGACGAATATTTGAATTATGTAAGCAAAGTGGGTTTTGCAAATATGCAAATTCAAAAAGAAAAAGCCATTATTGTTCCTGACGATATTCTGAAAAACTATCTAAATGATGAAGAAATTGCTCAATACAAATTGAATGAAACGGTTATTAGAAGTATAACGGTTTATGCAGAAAAACCTGCTAGTTGTTGCTCACCAAGTTCGGGTTGTTGTTAATCTATTACAATGAAAATTTTAATCCTTTGCACAGGAAACAGTTGCAGAAGTCAAATAGCTGAAGGTTACTTACGATACTTTGCAAACAACAAAGCAGAAATTTATAGTGCAGGCGTTGAAACGCACGGAATAAACCCAAAAGCGATTGCAACAATGCAAGAAGAGGGCATTGACATTTCAAATCACACTTCAAACAATATTGACGAATACCGAAATATTGATTTTGATTTTGTAATTACAGTTTGTGACAATGCAAAAGAGCGTTGTCCCTTCTTCCCGACCAAAGCAAAAAAGTTTCATCACAATTTCCCCGACCCGGCAAAGGCGACAGGAACAGACGAAGAAATTATTACAGAATTTAGAAAAGTCAGACAATTAATCAAGGAGTATTGCAGACAATTTGTAGCAGACAATTTATAACCTGAAACATAAGGGTATGCACCTAACAAGGTATTGCCAAAAGCGGGGCTGAACGGCTTCGATTGGGCATTTGTGCAAGGTTCAACAGTAGTAATTCTATTAAACTTTTATGCTAAAATTCCCCGCCTTCGGCAATACCTAAACCGTTAGGCGTAATTATACAATGAACACCTCTAAACAATGAACTATGAATTTATACTTAGAATACATCAAAGAATGTTTCGACCTTAATTTTCATATTAATGATGACAACGCAAAAATTTTTCACACAGAAAGTAATACGCCAATAATTGAAAAAGACGGGAATAAAATTGTTTTCCATCTGCTAAACTATGAGACAGATGAAAACAAGTTTGTTGATAGATATAAGACTTTTAAAAGAGTAATTATTCCGAACAATTTTGATTTTACTAAAATTTTCGGCAGTCGTTACAAAATCAATTTATATTCAATCATTTCAAGGCTTTTGAATTTTGAGGGTAATTTGACTGAAGAAATTAAGATTGTGAATTATAAAAATCGTCTCAATATTGAAAATCATTCAATTGAAATAGGCACAGATAAATTAGAGTCTCTTTATAAAACGGCAAAGGAGATAAATGATAAAGGAAATAACTCACGTAATTCTTTAATAAATTATTTGATAAACACACAGACGTCTAACTTTAATGGAGCACCAAAGAAAAACACAACCTTTTATAATTCGGGAGATTTTGCCTTTCAAACCTTTAGATTAAATATTGACAACAAAACTTCTAAAAGGGATTTTGATAAATATTTGAATGAATCTGATATTAAATCTTTACAAAAGCTATCAGAAAAGCTAATAAAACTGGAAGTGTTTGAACCTGACTTTATAAAAGGATTAGACAATTATTTTATCAAACAAAAACTTCAAGAAATAATATCTCTTGGAAGAGAAATATTGGATTTAAAAAGTGATGATATTAAAACATCTACAGCTAAAAAAGTTTCTAAAAAAATTAGTCCTGACAAAGAAATTAAGCAACTGGAAAGTTTTTGGCAAGTTTACTTTCAAAAGTATTTACTTCACCTGATATTTTCGTATAGAGAATTATTTCCAAAAATTAAATTCTCTGTCGATTCTGAAAAGAAATATCCAGATTTTGTAGGTATTAACCACTATTGGGGTGTTGACATAATCGAAATTAAACATCATTTACTACCAGTGTTACGATACGACAAATCGCATAAAAATTACGCATTTTCTTCTGATTTAAGTAAAGCAATAATTCAGTGTATGAATTATATGGATGCTTTAATTCAAGAAAAAATGACCCAGAAGTTTAAAACAGAAATATTTGATGAATTGGATAATTCTGTTTTGAATAAAAATATTCATCGACCAACTGCGGTAATCATTATTTCTTCTAAAGACAGATTGGTAAAAACTAACAAACCATTATCAGTCGAAGAGTTAGAAAAAATAAATCGCGATTTCACCAAATTGAGGAATAGTCTCAATAATATTAAAATCCTAACGTTTGATGAAATTCTTGATATGGCGGATAACTATCAAAGTAACATCTTCAAAGAATAACTACGCCTAACAAGGTATTGCCAAAAGCGTGGCGGAGGGAATACTATGAAACAATTATGCTAAATTTAAACTCTGGTAATTCTGTTGAGCGTTAATGCTAAAACACCACGCCTTCGGCAATACCCGGGCGTTGGCAGTAAGTTTAAATAGACCCTTCGCTTATGAAAGAACATTACCAAGACATTGTTGACGAAGTTTTTGGCTCTATGTATAAACACAGAACTTTAAGAACATTATTTGACCCAAATTCTTCGGAGTGGGACGAGACGACTGTTGAGAAACTTGACGAGATTTTGCACGGCTATAAACATTTTTACCAACACGAACTTTCTAACAAAGGACATGTTATAAATTCACTTCAAGATGAACTTGCAATACTTCTAACAAATACCATAAAATAGCTATGTTGACAATTAACGAAATCACACCATCGGTAGACGACATCAAAAACTCTGTCTACAATTATCAAAGCGACCTGACTTCAAAACTTGATAAGTTAGACACA
>JAFDXB010000123.1 GCA_018268175.1 Bacteroidota bacterium
AAACTTCATGATGTAATTTTTGAAGCTAACACTAAAGAAGGAAAACTCTTTGATGTATTACTGCTGGTATTTATTGTTTTAAGCATAGTTACAGTGATGCTCGACAGTGTTGACGATTTGCATTTTAAATATGGTAAAGTGTTTATAGTTCTTGAATGGATTATCACAATAACTTTTACAATAGAATACATCCTCAGGTTGATTTCGTTACGAAAACCTTTGAAATATGTTTTTAGTTTTTTAGGAATAATTGATTTTCTGGCAATTATGCCGATGTATGTAAGTATGGTATTTTTTGGGGTTCAGTCTTTATTAGTTTTGAGAGCTCTCCGGCTGTTACGAATTTTTAGGATTTTTAAACTTTCTCACTTTGTTTCAGAAATGTCGTTTCTTGGTTTCGCATTAACAAGAAGCCTAAAAAAAATCAGCATATTCATGCTTGTAGTACTAACCCTTGTTATTATTTTAGGCTCAATAATGTATCTTGTCGAACCTTCTTCAAGCGGGTTCAACAACATTCCAAACAGCATTTACTGGGCTATTGTAACAATAACAACCGTTGGTTATGGCGATATGACTCCGGTAACTACAATAGGCAAGTGCATTTCAAGCGTTATAATGCTTTTAGGTTATGGCATAATAGCAGTTCCTACCGGAATTATAACATCAGAAATGGCAGTTACTATGAGATCAAACAATATCTCAAATGAATCTTGTCCGGCTTGCGGCCGGGAAGGCCATGACAAGGATGCAAAATTCTGTAAATACTGCGGTGCCAATCTTTAAGAAACCTTTTTGTATGATATTTGTTTCATAATTGATTTATGAAAATTCTCATTGCTTACCTTAAGCCTTACAAATGGCTGGTAATTCTCACTCTCTTTCTGGCAGCAATTAACATGGGCTTCTCACTTATAGATCCAATTTTACTTGGAAAACTTGTAAATCTCGCTGCCGATAATAAAACAAACAACCTTTCGGCACGGCAATTCTTCAGCGGTTACGATTATGTAGTAAGAGACGGTAAAAAATATCTTCAGCTTGGTGTTATATACCTTGTTATTTTGTCAATTACGGTGGCAATGATAAGCCGCATAGCTAAAGCTTTTCAGGATTATTGCCTGAACCTTTTAATACAAAAATTCGGAGCAAGAATTTTCACTGATGGCCTGCAACACGCAATGAAACTTCCATATCAGCAATTTGAAGATCAGCGAAGCGGTGAAACACTTTCTGTATTAACTAAAGTAAGGTCCGACGTTGAAAAATTTATGATCAGTTTCATAAACATTCTTTTCGGTGTTATTGTAGGTGTTGTATTTGTATTTGTTTATGCAACATTATTTATTAACTGGCGTGTGCCCGTTGCTTATTTGGTGGGAATGGTTATTCTGACTGTTATTACAAACAAATTGACCAAGAAAATAAAGGTTATTCAAAAGAATATTGTAAAGGAAACAACTTCGCTTGCGGGTTCTACAACCGAATCGCTTCGCAATATTGAACTTGTTAAAAGCCTTGGTTTAACCACTCAGGAAGTTGAAAGGCTTAACCGGAATACTTATAAAATTTTAGGCCTGGAATTAAAAAAAGTAAAGCGGGTAAGAAGTATCAGTTTCATTCAGGGAACTTTGGTAAACACATTACGACAGGTAATTCTATTTATTTTAATGTGGTTGATATTTCACAATCAAATGGATGCAGGGCAACTTGTTACAATGCAGGTTTTTTCCTTTTTTATTTTTGGCCCTTTGCAGGAAATTGGAAATATTCTTCTCTCCTACCGCGAGGCGGAAGCATCATTGAATAATTTTGAAAACCTGATGAAGAAACAACCTGAGCCATCACCTGTACATCCAAAACATCTTGGGGAAATTAAATCTCTATCATTTAAAAATGTAATATTCAAACATCATTCAGCCGCATACAAAGCTATTGACGGAATAAGCTTTAATGTTAGCGTTGGAGAAACTATTGCCTTTGTTGGCCCGAGTGGAAGTGGTAAATCTACCCTTATGAAATTACTGGTTGGTTTATATCGTCCTCAACAAGGAAAAATTCTTTACAACGGGCTTGATGAAAATGAAATAAGTTATGATGATTTTAGAAAGCAAATTGGGTTTGTAACACAAGACACTAATTTATTCAGTGGCACAATAAGAGAAAATTTATTGTTTGTCAATCCGTCTGCTTCAGAAGAGCAATTAAGATCTGCCTTAACAAAAGCAGCCGCCTTCAACATTTTACAAAGAGCAGAAAATGGTTTGGATACTGTAATTGGTGAAGGTGGCTTGAAATTATCAGGCGGCGAAAAGCAAAGGATTTCGATTGCAAGGGCATTACTTCGCGAACCTCGGTTATTAATTTTTGATGAAGCTACTTCAGCTCTTGATTCTATAACTGAAGAAGAAATTTCGGAGACCATTCGTAATATTTCCCTTGCTAAAGATCAAATCACAATACTTATTGCTCATAGGCTAAGCACAATTATGCATGCAGACAGAATAATTGTTTTAGAAAAAGGAGAAATAGCTGAAGCCGGTACGCATGAAGAACTTTTAAATGAAAAAGGACTTTATTATGCAATGTGGCGCCAACAAATTGGAGAAAGAAAGCAGGCAGAAGCTATAGGTTAATCAATCCTTTCAATTATTCCTGCAATGCCCTGCCCTCCGCCTACACAGGCGGTAACCATACCATATTTTTTATTAAGGCGTTGCATATCATTAATTATCTGTACAGTTAATTTACAACCGGTACAACCAAGAGGATGCCCTAATGCTATAGCACCGCCATTGATATTAACTTTTTGGGGATCCAAATTTAATTCACGTATTACTGCAAGAGATTGCGATGCAAATGCCTCGTTCAATTCAATAAGGTCTATATCGTTCAAACTCATACCGGCTTGTTTTAAAACCTTTGGCACTGCTGCAATTGGGCCGATTCCCATATACAAAGGGTCAACACCTGCACTGGCTGCATTCACTAAACGTGCTATGGGTTTTAAACCAAGTTCATTCACCATTTTTTCACTCATTACTATTACAAATGCAGCTCCGTCGCTGGTTTGCGATGAATTGCCTGCAGTAACGGTTCCATTTAATGCAAAAACAGGTTTTAATTTTGAAAGAGCATCAATACTTGTATCTTCCCTCACACCTTCATCAGTATCAACTACAAAGTTGCGAACCTTCCTTTTCCCTGATTCATCTGCATAAACCTGCTCAACATTTATAGGTAAAATTCCGGGTTTGAAATACCCTTCTTTTATAGCATTGGCAGCCTTTTCATGGCTTTTCAAGCTAAATTCATCCTGATCTTCGCGGCTCACATTATATTTTTTTGCAACTGCTTCTGCAGTAAGTCCCATATTTATATAGTAATCGGGGTTATCAGAAGCTATTGAATAAGCAGGAACAGTTTTCCATCCTGCCGTTGGTACCATAGTCATGCTTTCAGTGCCTCCGGCGATGATACATTCTGCCATCCCTGTTCTTATTTTTGCTGTTGCCATTGCAATGCTTTCAAGTCCGCTTGCACAATAGCGGTTAATTGTAATTCCACCTGCGTGAAAACCAACTGCCCTCGCCGAAATTATACGACCTACCTGTAACCCTTGCTCCGCTTCAGGAACAGCGTTTCCTACAATTACATCATCAACCCTTTTTGGATCAAGTTCCGGCACACTTGCTAATAATCCCTTTATCACTTCTATTGCCAAATCATCAGGCCTTGTAAACCTAAATCCGCCCTTTTTACTTTTTGTTACTGCAGTACGATAACCTGCAACTATATAAGCTTCACGCATAATTTAAAATTTAAAAAAAGTTGTTTATGCAACTTCTTTTCAAAGTTATTATTTATGAATTGAAAGACAAAACCAAAATCGCTCCTTACTTTTGAGATAATGTACCGCCTAATTCGTTCAATTCTTTTTTTATTTGAACCTGAAAAAGCTCATCATATTAGTATGAATACTCTTTCAGTAGTAATAAAAATTCCAATTGTAAAAAGCATTATTCAAAAATTATTCACTCCTAAAACTAATTTTAAAAAAATCGGTGGTTTAAAGTTTAGAAATATAATTGGTTTAGGTGCCGGCTTTGATAAAAACGCAAAATATCTTCATGAACTTGACAGCCTGGGCTTCGGCTTTGTTGAAATAGGAACTGTTACTCCTCTTCCGCAAGGCGGAAATGAAAAACCGAGGTTGTTCAGGCTAAAGAAAGATAAAGCTCTTATAAACAGAATGGGTTTTAATAATGCAGGGGTTAAACAGGTTAAAAGCAATATCATAAAATGGCGGAATAAATATCCGGAAAGCGATTTAGTTGTAGGTGGAAATATTGGAAAAAATAAACTTACCTCAAACGAAGATGCCTGGAAAGATTATGTTATTTGCTTTAAAGCTTTGTATGATGTTGTTGATTATTTTGTAGTTAATGTTAGCAGCCCCAATACACCCGGGTTGAGAGAATTGCAGGAAAAAGAATCACTAAAAAAAATTATTACCTGCCTCCAACAGGAAAGGGAAAAATTTTCTGATAAAAAACATATCTTCCTGAAAGTCGCCCCTGACCTGTCTTTGCAGCAGACAGATGATATTATAGATCTTTCTCACGAAGTGAAACTCGATGGTTTAATTATCGCTAATACTACAATAAGCAGAGCAGGATTATTGACTGGTAAAAGCATTTTAGATTCAATTGGTAACGGAGGTTTAAGCGGAAACCCTTTAAATAAAATTTCAGAGGATATGCTTGAATATATTTCATCAAAAATTTCAAAAGAAGTAATTCTAATAAGCAGCGGAGGAATTTTTACAGCGGAAGATGTAAGATCACGAATTAAAAATGGCGCTTCATTAGTTCAAATATGGACTAGCTTTATTTATGAAGGACCGGGAATTTTGAGAAAAATCAGTTAAACTGCATTATGTAAAGCGGCTCTTTTTATTGAAAAAAAGGATTTCCTTTGATGGTAAAATCTGAAAATTTGTTCGCTTCGGGCTCTGGTAAATCTGAATTTTTAATTTTTATAATCGAATCCAAAACAAATACTCCTCCGTCTCTCATTCTGGCTTTTACTAATCCATAAACTATACTTTCTTTTCCCAATAAAAACGGATTTATATGATAATCAAGTTTTTTGCTTAAATACAGACTGTCATTATTTTTCGTTGTAAAAAGAATAGTATTATAGCCGTTTATTTTATAGTCAATTCCGGTATTGGTTAACTCAACCGGTAAATATTTATAACTTTTATTTTCCTGTTTGCTGAATATTACACCATTGTTATTCATGACCAAAGACTCTGGCCCGTCCAAAATGTAATTTACATTTGATTCATAGGGAATTTCTGTTACTGTTGCATTGAGGAAAGTATAGGTGCTGTTTGATAAAACCGTATAATGGAAATTACCGGCCAACTCGCCTGTTAATTCTGATGATTTTCCAAAAGTATAGCTGTATTGTGCTTTAAATGGAGGATAAACTTTTGGTGAACAAGAATACAATACCAATACTATTGCTGAAAAAGAAAAAATTGACAACTTCATAAGTAAAGGTTTTATAAAATCAAATAACAAACTGCCTAAAAGTTATACCTGCAAATTTTTGATAAGTGCCGCAGCAACTACACCTGCAGTTTCGGTTCGTAGCCGTGTTTCGCCAAGGGAAACAGAAATAAAATTTTTATTTATTGCATCTTTAATTTCCTCTGAAGTAAAATCTCCCTCCGGGCCTATGAGCATTAGTACACTCTCTGACAATTGCAAATTAGAAAGTGAATTTCTTGTTTTTTCCTCCTCACAATGTGCAATCAATTTCATTCCTGAAAAATCTTTAGAAATAAAATGATTGAATTTTATGGGTTCATTGAGATCAGCAAGAAATGTTTTTTGGCTTTGAAGCATAGCGCTAATAGTAATTGCTCTCATCCTTTCATATCTGAAATGCTGCTTCTCAGTTCTCTTACATATCAAAGGCACAATTCCGGTAACACCAATTTCAACCGCCTTTTCCAGGAACCATTCAAAGCGTGAAGTATTTTTTAAAATAGAAATTGCGATAGTAATTTTTTTTTGCGGCTCCTCAAATTTTGAAATCTTAATTATTTCAACAGAGCAATGTTTTTTATGTGCTTCTGTAATTTCACACTCAAACGTTTGTCCTTTCCCGTTAGTAAGAAGAAGTTTTTCTCCTTTCTCCATTCTTAGAACCTGAACAACATGTTTTGAAGTTTCTTCATTGAGTTCAATTAATTTTCCGGCAACATCATTCTCAATAAAAAAATATGGAAGATTCATAAAAATATTTAATCAAAAGGTGCAGGTTCGTTATCATCAAAATCATCCTGATTCATTTTACTACCCTGAGTAAAGTATCGGGCGCCGCCGCCACCTTCATTTCCTTTCAATGGCCTGAAATTGGAAGGAACTGTGCCACCAAAAACATTTTCCTCTTCTTCAATAAATTTCTGCACATGCAGCAATGCTTTTAATTTAATTGTTTCTAAAGAACCATTTCTGTGCTTAGCAATTTTCACCTGTGTTTCACCTTTTACATCTTCACCCATTTCATTGTTCTGAATTCCATGATATTCAGGCCGGTAAAGGAACATAACCATATCGGCATCCTGTTCTATTGCTCCTGATTCTCTCAAATCACTTAATTGCGGAACTTTTGAGCCTTCCTTTCTTTTCTCAACTTCCCTGCTTAACTGTGAAAGAGCAATAATTGGAACCTGTAATTCTTTTGCTAAACTCTTCAAATCTCTTGAAATACGGCTTATCTCTTGTTCGCGGTTTGAATTCTTTCCGGCATTGCCGCTCATTAATTGCAGGTAATCAATAATTATTAAACCTACATTGTGTTTGTTTTTTAACCTCCTGCATTTTGCTCTTAATTCAAAAATATTCAGAGCAGCAGAATCATCAATAAAAATCGGTGCTTTATTCAATCTCTCAATTCCTTTGTTATGAAGTTGTGCCATTTCATGGTCTTCAAGTCTGCCTCTTGAAATTTTTTCCATGTGAATATCACTTTCTGCACTTAGTATTCTTTGCACTAACTGGCTGCTGCTCATTTCAAGGCTAAAAAACCCAACTGCTGTTGGTTTTGTAGGATGTAATGCCGCACTTCTTGCAAGGTTTAACGCAAAAGCTGTTTTACCAACAGATGGCCTTGCAGCAAGTATTATTAAATCTGTCGGCTGCCAGCCGTAAGTAACTTTATCAAGACTGGGGAAGCCTGAAGGGACACCGGTTATCTCATCTTCTTGATTCCGCATATCTTCAATTCGGTTTATGGTTTTAACCAAAACTGATTCTATGCTGTCAAAATTTTTGCGAAGGTGGTTGTTTGTTATTTCAAAGAGTTTTGATTCAGCTTCATCAAGCATATCAAAAACATCGGTACTGTCTTCATAAGCATCCTTTATTATTTCACCGCTGATGCGGATAAGTTCCCTTTGAATAAATTTTTGTAAAACGATACGGCAATGCGCTTCAATATGAGCTGAAGAAACAACTGCATTTGTAAGCTTAGATACAAAATACGGCCCGCCAATAAATTCAAGATCACCTTTAAGTTTGAGTTCTTCAACTACGGTTAAAAGATCTATGGGCAAACTTTTCACTGCAAGGGATTGCATAGCCGCAAACACCTTTTGATGAGAATCAAGATAAAAACATTCAGGTTTTAAAATTTCAATTACAGTATCAAAAGCACTTTTTTCCAACATAATGGCGCCAAGAATTGCCTCTTCAATGTCTTTTGCCTGCGGCTGAACCTTTCCAAACATCAAATTTCCACCATCCAAAGGGGTTTTCATACGTAAACCTCTCTGCTTGTTTATATTAGATAATTCCATGAAAGAGAATTAGAATTGTTATGTTTTATGAACCGGGCTGCTAAGATAAAAAGCAAATTGTAACCGAAGTTTATCAGGTTGTGTTATTAACTTTTTTATCTTCTTTTTTCACATTAAAATCACATGCAAAGGTAGTTTATCCACCGGTTATAAACACATTTTTCAACGATAAATATACATGTTGCTGCTACCGCCATGGCAAAATGTTAATTCCAATATACTTTTCAACCGGCATCTTTTTTAAGTAAGTTTGAAAATGACAAAGAGTTTTGTTATGAGAAATAATTTGTGCCGTATGCTTCATTTATATTTGCGGAATGAAGATATCGTATAACTGGCTTTGCCAATACCTTCCAACAGTAATACCTGCTGAAAAAGTATCACAAATATTAACTTCCGTAGGCCTTGAGGTTGAAGAAATGATCACCACAGGTGGAATAAATGGTGGTTTGGAAGGATTAATCGTTGGAAAAATAATTCATATAGAAAAACACCCTAATGCTGATTCATTAAACTTAACCAGAGTGTTTACAGGTACTGAAGAACTCACTATTGTTTGCGGTGCAAAAAATGCAGCTTTAAATCAAAAGGTTGTTGTGGCACCGGTTGGTACTACTTTATATCCTTTAGGAGGTGAACCATTTAAAATTAAAAAAGCAAAAATCCGCGGCGCGGAAAGTTTTGGTATGCTTTGCGCAGCAGATGAAATTGGCTTAAATGCAGACCACACCGGTATCATAGAATTACCCCAAGGCACAAACGAAGGAACTCCTGTTAAGGATATTTTACTGCCGCAGCAGGATACGGTGTTTGAAATAGGAATTACTCCCGACCGCTCCGATGCAATGAGCCACATTGGTGTTGCAAGAGATATAATTGCATATTTAAATTCTCATACTGCCGAAAAATTGCAACTTATAAAGCCTTCCTCGTCATTTATTGCAAATGGTGTAAGCCCAATAAAAGTAATTGTGAATGAAGGTTGTAAAAGATACAGTGGCATTTTTATAAAAAATGTTACTGTAACCCAAAGCCCGCAATGGATGCAGGACAGATTAAATGCAATTGGAGTATCGCCTATCAATAACATTGTTGACATTACAAATTATATATTGCACGAATTTGGGCAACCGCTGCATGCTTTTGATGCCGATAAAATTTCGGGAAATATAATTGTGAAAACACTTCCTGAAAATACATTATTTAAAACCCTTGACGGGAAGGAAAGAAAACTGAACAGTTTCGATTTGATGATTTGCGATGAGCAAAAGCCTTTGTGTATTGCAGGTGTTTATGGAGGTGAAAACAGCGGAATTACAAATGAAACAAAAAATGTTTTTCTTGAAAGCGCATGCTTTAATGCAGATTACATAAGAAAAACATCAATGGCGCACGGCTTAAGAACTGATGCAGCTATTAGATATGAAAAAGGCGCCAATCCTGAAATAACCATTGAAGCAGTGAAAAGATTTTTAGAACTCTTAGGTGAAAATGGATCTGCCGAAGGCGAAATAATTGATGTAAGTACAGGCAATAATGAAAAAACAATAATTTCATTCGCAACATCATTTATAAGCGATGTTAGTGGTAAAAATTATTCAAGCGGAATGATTGATACAATTCTAAATTCTCTGGAATATGAAATTTTGCAGCACGATGAGAATATCACTGTTGCTGTGCCGTTCAGTAAACCTTCAATAAAAATTCCGGCTGATATTGCACATGAAATAATGAGAATTGACGGTTTGGATGAAATAGAAATTCCGAAAATAATTTCAATTGCACCTTCAAAAGAAGAAAATGAAAAAAAAGAATTTTTAAAAGAAAAAATTGCAAACCTTTTAACAGCCATAGGTTTTAATGAAATTTTCACCAACAGTATTGCTAACAGCAAACTTTACACTAATCAAAATGCTTTGGTAAAAATGATAAATAATTTAAGCGCTGAGCTTGATGTTTTGCGACCTTCAATGCTTCACAGTATGCTTCAAAGTGTTGCATATAATGTAAACCGTAAAAACAGTGATATTAAATTCTATGAATTTGGAAAATCATATTCATTTTCTGCAAAAAGGTTTTCTGAAATTCCTCATTTAAGCATTTTAATTTCAGGTAAAACTGAAGGCGACCGGGAAAATAAATCAAAGAATTTTGACCTTTACAATTTGAAAGGCATTATTGCTCTTATTTCTTCTGCCACAGGCATTTCAATGCAGTTTGAAAAGACTGAAAATGAAGATTTTGATATTGCATTTAATATTTATTCCGGGAAAAATGTGATTGGAGTAATGGGAAAAATTTCTGCTTTAGCAGCAAAAAAGCACGATTTAAAAGCTAATGTTTTTTATGCTGATATTTTATGGGAAAATTTAGTTGGATTGTATTCACAGGAACTTGTATATAAAGAGATTTCAAAATTTCCGAAAGCAGAAAGAGACTTATCAATAGTAATTGATAAGCAAATAAGTTTTGATGCTGTTGAAAAAACAACAGCTAATTGCGGAATAAAAAATTTAGAGTCAGTAAAACTTTTTGATGTATTTGAAAGTGAAAAACTTGGAAAAAATAAAAAAGCGCTTGCTTTGAATTATGTTTTTGCAAATGATGCCTCAACGCTGAAAGATTCTGAAATAGAACAAATGATGAACACATTAATGAACGCTTATATCTTGGAATTAAATGCTGAAATTAGAAAGTAATGAATGCTTTTGACCATATTGAAAGGATTGAAAGTAAGATAAAACAGAAATTAAAATTAATGTCTGTTTTAGAAAAGGAAAATGAAGCCTTGAGAGAAAAACTTTCAAAACTGGAACAGTCGAATGCTTTTCAGGAGGAGAATATTTTGCGTTTAAAAGAAGAAAACATGGTATTAAAAGCAGCAACGGGCAAAATGTCGGAAGATGACAAAGCTGAAATGGTGAGGCATATTAATAAATATATAAAAGACGTTGACAATTGTATAATGCTGTTAAAAAAATAATATGAGCGATTTGATAGCTTTAAATATAACCATTGCCGACCGCACTTTTAGAATAAAGGCAAAGCCTGAGGATGAGGAAAAGATTCGCAAAACACTAAAATTAATAAATGACAAAATAGTTGAATTTAAAGTTGAATTTGCTGGCCGTGATATGCAAGATTATATATCTATGGTAATTCTTTGGTATGCAACTCGTGCCGCAGCAGAAAATACAACTGATCAATCCCAACTGATAGAAGCGTTACAAAATTTAGAAAATCAACTTGATAGGATATAATTTTCTCAAAACATCTTTCAGAAAAACTCAAAAATCATATCTTCGTTTTTAAACACATTTCTGCTTTCAAGCAGCAGAGAAAATGTATTACTAAATGTTAAGGTTAAAAACATATAAAATCAATGGACCCGATTATAATATCAATAATAGTTGCTATTGTTGCTTTGGCTGCAGGAATAGTAGCCGGAAAGCTAATATTTGCAAAGAACACTAAGGAAAAAATTGAAAGTGCTGAAGCTGAAGCGAGAAGCATAATTGAAACAGGAAAAATTCAGGCGGAAACTTTAAAGAAAGAAAAATTAATTGAAGCAAAGGAAAAATTTGTTCAGTTAAAATCAGAGCACGATAAAGAGGTTTCCCAGCGAAATCAAAAGCTAAGTGAGGCAGAAAACCGAATTAAACAAAAGGAGCAAAGTTTAAATCAGAAAGAAGGCAATCTTGACAAACAACTTAAAGAGAACCTGGCCATCAAGGAAAATTTAAACAAGCAAATTGAGATTGTAAATGTTAAGCGTACTGAGCTTGAAAAGCATCAGGAGGAGCACATACGCCGCCTGGAAAAAGTTGCCGGCTTATCTGCCGAGGAGGCAAAAGCACAACTTGTTGAATCACTAAAGCAAGAAGCACAGTCTGCCGCAATTGTTTTACAACAGGAAATAATTGAAGACGCAAAACAAAAGGCAAATAAAGAGGCGCGGAAAATTATTATTCAAACCATACAACGCACTGCTGCTGAAAATGCAATAGAAAATGCTATCACAGTATTTAATCTTGAAAGCGATGAAATAAAAGGCTCAATTATAGGCCGTGAGGGACGAAACATCAGGGCAATAGAAGCCGCTACCGGCGTAGATCTTATTGTTGATGACACTCCTGAGGCTATTGTGTTATCATCTTTCGATCCGTTGAGAAGAGAAATTGCTCGTTTATCGTTGCAAAGGTTGGTTGCCGATGGCAGAATACATCCTGCAAGAATTGAAGAGGTTGTTGAGAAAACCCGTAAGCAACTTGAAGATCAGGTAATGGATATTGGAGAAAGAACAGTTATTGAGCTTGGAATCCATGGCCTTCATAAAGAATTGATAAGGATGGTTGGAAGGATGAGGTTCCGGTCCTCGTACGGACAAAATTTATTAATGCACAGCCGTGAAACTGCCAATCTTTGCGGAATTATGGCGGCGGAGCTCGGCATGAACCCCAAACTTGCAAAAAGAGCCGGGCTTCTTCATGATATTGGAAAGGTTCCGGACGAAGAAACAGAATTAAGCCACGCATTACTTGGCGCCAAACTGGCGGAAAAATATGGTGAAAACCCTGCAGTTGTAAATGCAATTGGCGCTCACCACGATGAAATTGAAATGCAGTATGTAATTTCTCCTATTGTTCAGTCGTGCGATGCTATCAGTGGTGCACGCCCCGGGGCACGCCGCGAGATAATGCAACAATATATTCAACGGATTAAAGACCTTGAGAACCTTGCTATGGCATATCAGGGAGTTGAAAAAGCATACGCAATTCAGGCAGGAAGAGAATTACGTGTTATAGTTGAGTCTGATAAAGTGTCGGATGCGGAAAGTGATAAGTTAAGTTTTGAAATAGCAATGAAAATTCAAACTGAGATGACATTTCCGGGGCAAATTAAAGTAACTGTAATACGTGAAAAGCGAGCTGTGAACATAGCCAGATAACGAAATTTTTAAAAAAAAGTATAGAACTTTCAATTTTTTTATTACCTTTGCCCTCCGTTAAAAAAAATAATCATGAGTGCTGCTATAGATTTCGTACACGAGCAACTTACTTCTAAGTCGAAAATACCTGCTTTTAAAGCCGGAGATAATGTAACTGTAAATTATAGGATTGTTGAGGGTGCTAAAGAGCGTATCCAAAGTTTTAAAGGCGATGTTATTAAACGCCAGGGTACCGGTGCAACTGCTTCATTTACAGTTCGTAAAATTAGCGATGGAGTTGGAGTTGAAAGATTATTCCCTGTTTTTTCGCCAAATGTTGAAAGCATTGTTGTAAATAAAGTTGGTAGTGTAAGAAGAGCCAAACTTTATTTCCTTAGAGAAAGAAGTGGCAAAAGCGCACGTATTAAAGAAAAAAGAATGGCTGTTGCCTCAAAATAATTGTTTGTCAATTAATCAAAGGCTGTCTTTTTTGGCAGCCTTTCTTTTTTAAATTGTTAAAATATCAAATTCCTTCTTTTTCAGTATATATCATTAGTTAATTAATTACCTTTATCCTCTAAAAAAAATTATATGCCCAACCTAAATATGTTTCTAATATCAATGCCCGGAGGCAGTGAATGGATACTTATAATAATAGTTGTTTTACTTATGTTTGGCGGCAAAAAAATTCCTGAGCTAATGCGAGGCATTGGCCGTGGTATCCGCGAATTTAATGATGCTAAAGAAAGTGTGAAAACGGAAATACAAGAGGGAATGAAAGAAAAGGAAGTAGTTAAAAATTAATACAGGCAGGCTTTATAGCCTGCTTTTTTTATAAAAGCACTTTCCTTAATATCTGTGTTTTTAATAACGATTCTTCAAACTCTTCAGCGGCATCGCTGTTAATTGTAATTCCTCCACCTGCTCTGAAAGAAAAACTTTTGTTCTTTCCGTTATAAATTAAGGAACGAATTACCACGTTGAAATCCATATTCTTTTCGGGCGTTAAATAACCGATAGTACCTGAAAAAATACCGCGCTGCGATCTTTCATATTTTTCAGTTAATTCAATAACCTTTGTTTTGGGTGCACCCGTCATGGAACCCATAGGAAAAAGTGCATTAAATATTTCTCCTGCCGAAATTCCTTCCATTAATTCTCCCGAAATTGTACTCACCATTTGATGTACTGAAGGAAAACTTTTTATTTCAAAAAGATTATCAACTTTTACTGTACCGGCCTCACAAATAACACTCAAATCGTTGCGGACCAAATCCACAATCATAACATTTTCCGCCCTGTCTTTTTTGCTGCTTTTTAGCTTTTGAATATTTATTTTATCCTCCTCTTCGGTTAATTGCCGTTTTATAGTGCCTTTAATTGGCTGGGAAATAATTTTGTTATTTTCCTTTTTGAAAAATCTTTCGGGGCTTTGACATAAGCAGTATGAATCCCCATTTTTATAAAATGCCGAAAATGGATATGGCGATAACCGACTTAGCTTAAAGTATAATTGTTCGGGTTGGATAACTGCACTTCCAAAAAAGGCTTGGCAATAATTCATTTCATAACAATCTCCCTGTTGCAAATGCTGCTTTAATTTTCCAATTGCAGAAAAGTATTCTTCGGGTAAAATTTCGTTATTGATTATAATAGGAACCTTCTCTGATATTTCAAATTCTGCCGGGGAATTTTCAATTTGCCTGATTGTTTCAGCGGGGTCAACATTACATTTTAAAAATATTATTTCATCATCAGTTAATTCAAATAAAATTGATGGAACAAAAAAACTAACATCATTAAAGCTATCTGAAGGAAGTTTCTGCAAAGGTGATTTTTTTCTACCTGCTTCAAAAGAAATATGGCCAAACAACCAGTCGTTTGTTTTAAAAATTTTATCTGTGTCGCAGAAATTTTCGCAACGTTCAATATTGAATTGCTGTGAAGCACCTGCTGCAACAAGGTTCCGGAAGCCTTGCTCTTGCCCGAAGCCGCAATTGTTTATAAAGCAAAAAATGTTGAACTGTTTAGACCAGTTCAACATTTTTATTTTAAATGAATTTATATCTGTAATGAAGTATCTCACTGATGAATTTAAAAATCATCATCATCATCAAAGTCGTTGCCGCCATCCATATCATCAAAAAGATCTTTAAAGTCGTCGTCTACTTTATAATCATCGTCATCGTCTTTATTTTTTTTACCTGTTTTTTTTCCTTTAGAAGAAGGCATATCAAATTCTTCAAAGTCCGGGTCCCAGGAATCATCTTCATCTACCTTTTCCCAATCATCTTCCATTTCTACATCATCATCATCGTCATCATCATCGCGTGATTTCTTTTTAGATGATGCTTTAGCGGCAGATTTTTTATTTATCTCTTCATCTTCAATATCATCATCCTCATCTTCTTTTATTTTTTTTGATGAAGTTTTAGTTTTTTTTGCTGCGCTTTTTGGTGCTGCAGTCTTTTTTGCTCCTTTGGGTTCCTTATCAGATTTTGGTGCCATAGTTTTTTAATTGAATTTGTAAATTTCTATTGAAAAATTTATTTGCCAAATTTTTTTATTAAATATTTTCTACCATTACTATTTGTTCACGCCCGGGTCCGTTGCTGATATATTTAACCGGAACATTTAAATATTGGTTTAAAAAGCTAATATACGATTTCATTTTTTCGGGCATATCTTTAAAATCAGACACTTCGGAAATATCTGAATTCCAGCCTTCAAACGATTTGTATATTGGTTCAATTTCCATTTTCTGCATTTGAAAAGGAATTTCCATAATTTCCTTGCCTTCTATTTTATAAGAAGTACAAGCTTTCAAGCTTTCAATGCCATCTAAAATATCAGCCTTAGTCATAACAATTTCAGTTACGCCGTTTATCATACATGCAAATTTAAGAGCCACCAGATCAATCCATCCGCACCTGCGGGGCCTGCCGGTTGTAGCGCCGAATTCGTTTCCTGCTTTTCTCAAATGTTCTCCCATTTCATCATGTAATTCTGTTGGAAAAGGGCCGCTGCCTACCCTTGTGCAGTATGCTTTTGTTATACCAATAACATCTTTTATTTTTTGAGGAGAAATTCCAAGGCCGGTACACACGCCTGCAGATATAGTATTGCTGCTGGTTACAAAAGGGAAAGTACCGAAATCAACATCAAGCATACTACCCTGTGCACCTTCAGCAAGTACCTTTTTGCCTGAAGCGATTTTATTGTTTATAAAATATTCGCCGTTAACAATATTGAAATTTTTTAGAATTTCAACAGCTTCAAAAAATTCTTCTTCCCAGGCTGAAATATCTTCCTGAAAATTAAAATTATCAAGAAGCTTCTGATGTTTCATTCGAAGCTTAATGTATTGAGTAGTAAAATTTTTGTTTAAAATGTCGCCAACGCGAATACCGTTTCTACCGGTTTTATCCATGTAAGCAGGGCCGATGCCTTTCAAAGTGCTGCCTATTTTTTCGTTGCCTTTTGAAATTTCATTTGCCTTATCAAGAGCACGGTGAGTGGGTAAAATTATTTGTGTACGTTCACTTATGTAAAGATTTTTTTTGGGATCAACTCCCATCTTTTCAACAGCATTACATTCACGTAAAAGGGTAACAGGGTCAAGTACTACACCATTACCAATGAGGTTAATAATATTTTCATGAAAAATGCCGCTTGGAATTTGGTGCAAAACAATTTTTGCATCATTTACATACAGCGTGTGGCCTGCATTTGGGCCGCCCTGAAAGCGGGCAACAACATCATAATTTTTTGCAAAGAAATCTACAATCTTTCCTTTTCCTTCATCTCCCCATTGCATCCCAAGAATTACATCAACCATAGTTTTTTATTAATTCAAACGGTCAAATATAATCATCTTTTAGATTTCTAGGAGGCAACCTTAAGCATATTAAGTTTTGAATTATTAAACTTGCAGGAAGCATATTCTTTTGTTACAACAAAAGATTTTACCTTCTGTGAAGGAAGTTCAAACATAGCATCGGTTAAAATACTTTCACAAATGCTTCTTAAACCTCTTGCGCCGAGTTTAAATTCAAGTGCTTTTTCAACCATAAAATCAAGAGCTTCTTCTTCAAACAGAAGTGAAATTCCTTCTAGTTCAAAAAGCCGTGTGAATTGTTTTATAAGGCTGTTTTTTGGCTCTGTAAGAATGCTTCTCAATGTTGTTGCATCCAGAGGATTGAGATATGTGATAACAGGTAAACGCCCTAATAATTCAGGAATTAAGCCAAACGCCTTCATGTCAACAGCATTTACAAACTGAATTAAATTTGAAAGCTTGTTGTCATGTACATCTTTATTTACATTGAAGCCAATAGCATTTGTGTTAATCCTGCGGCTGATAATTTTATCAATACCATCAAAGGCGCCGCCGCAAATAAATAAAATATTCTGAGTATTAATTTTTATTAACTTTTGCTCAGGATGTTTCCTTCCGCCCTGCGGTGGAACAAGAACTTCACTACCTTCAAGAAGTTTTAATAAACCTTGTTGAACTCCCTCTCCGCTTACATCACGGGTTATTGAGGGGTTATCGCTTCTACGTGCTATCTTATCTATTTCATCAATAAAAACAATTCCTCTTTCAGCGGCAGCTACATCATAATTACATGTTTGCAACAACCGTGTAAGCATACTCTCAACATCTTCGCCCACATAGCCGGCTTCAGTGAAAACAGTAGCATCTACAATTGCAAAAGGTACGTTAAGCATACGAGCAATAGATTTTGCAAGAAGTGTTTTGCCCGTTCCGGTTTCACCAACCATAATGATATTGCTTTTATCAATTTCAACATCACTTGGGTTACCGGCCTTTTGATTTAGTCTTTTGTAATGATTATAAACAGCAACTGCTAAAACTTTTTTGGCATCCTCCTGTCCAATCACATAATCATCAAGGAACTTTTTAATTTCCACCGGTTTTCTAACTACCAGTTTAGTATTTGAGGTCTGAGAATTTTTATTTTCGGAAAGCGCGGGGAATTCCTGTTTTAAAATATCCTGTGCATGTTCAACACAGTTTTCACAAATGTGCCCGTCTTGCCCTGCAATCAATATTTGAACTTCATCTCTTCTTCTGCCGCAAAAAGAGCAATGTAAAACTTGTTGTTTAGCCATAATTATTTAGTAGTTGGGGCTACAAAAATACAAAATATAAAACAGATGAAACCCTTACTCCACAATGAAATTGAAGGAGCAGCAATTTTCAATAAATTATATATTTTTAAAAATTAAATTTCAGTTCTTATGTAATCAACAATGCCATAAGCAACTGATTCTTTGGCATCCATCCAATAGTCGCGATCAAAATCTTTTAATATTTTTTCTACAGTTTGCCCGCAATTCTTAGCAAGGATTTCTGCGCCCAGCATTTTAGTTTTTCTTATTTGTTCGGCCATAATTTCAAGGTCAGCACTTGTGCCACGGCCACCGCCTGAGGGCTGATGTATCATAACTTCCCCGTGAGGGAAAATAGATCTTTTGCCTTTTTCGCCCCCGCTTAATAAAATTGAACCCATACTTGCCGCCATACCAAAGCAAACTGTATGAACCGGTGAACTTATCAGTTGCATTGTATCATAAATAACCATTCCGCTGGTAACAATACCGCCGGGGCTGTTTATATAAAAAGTAATTTCTTTGCCCGGTTCAAGGGCTTCAAGGTAAAACAAACGATCGGTTATATCTTTTGCAGTTTTATCATCAACAGCACCCCATAAAAAAATTTTTCTTTGTTCAATAAATTTTTTATCAAACATATAGCCGCTCATCATATTTTGATATTGCGTAAGCGGAACGGGATTTTCTTCAGGAAGTTCAGGCTCTTCATCAGCCTTAATTAAATATTTATTTTGAATATTCATTGTCAGAAATTAATTGTTAAGATGTGATCAGGATTTTTTTTCCTTACGAGGATTTGTTGAAAGAACTTCATCAACAAGTCCATATTCTTTTGCTTCAAAAGCCGTCATCCAGTAATCGCGGTCGCAATCGGCAGCTACCTTTTCTTCCGGCTGGCCGGTATGTTCAGCGATAATTTTATAAAGTTCCTTTTTAATTTTCCGAACTTCATTAACGGTTATCTCAATATCAGTTGCTTGGCCGCCTGCGCCTGAACTTGGCTGATGCATCATTATGCGGCTATGTTTCAGAGCAGTTCTTTTACCATGTGCACCCGCACACATAAGAACTGCGCCCATGCTTGCTGCCATGCCTGTGCAAATTGTTGCTATATCAGGAGTGATGAACTGCATTGTGTCGTACATTCCCAAACCTGCATAAACACTGCCTCCCGGCGAATTTATATACATCTGTATGTCTCTTGTGCGGTCGGTACTTTCCAAAAACAAAAGTTGTGCAGTTACAATATTTGCCACTTCATCAGAAATAGGGTATCCCAAAAATATAATCCTGTCCATCATCAGCCTGCTGTAAACATCCATAACTGCAATGTTCATTGGGCGTTCTTCAATAATATTGGGAGTAAGGTTTGTTATGTTATGTTTTATATAACCGTCAAGAGTATTGCTGTTTATATTTTTGTGTTTAACAGCATACTTTATAAATTCATTTCCAAAATTCATATAATATTTTTAGCGTTTACAAATATATGAGAAGATGATTGTTGCTAGTCACTTCTTCTTCCCTGGTAGATTAAAATATACTGAACAAGCATTGCAATAGATGAAAGTGCAGCAACCACATAAGTTAAGGCAGCCCATTTCAATGCATCTTTTGCATTTTCAGATTCCCGCCTGTCTGTTATACCTGCCGAATTAAGCCAGATCAGTGCTCTGTTGGATGCATCAAATTCAACAGGCAATGTAATTACAGTAAATAATGTTGTTACTGCAAATAGAATTATTCCGATTAACAATACTGTTTGGTTGCCACCACCAAAACCCAAAATTCCAAGGCCGGCAATAATTATCCATTGCGAAAGCTGGCTGCTTATCTGCACAGCAGGAACAAGCTTTGAACGTAACTGCAACATTGAATAAGCGGTTGCATGTTGAACTGCATGGCCACATTCATGCGCTGCAACGGCTGCCGCCGATACACTGGTTCCATCATAAACATCACGGCTTAAGTTTACAGTTTTGTTTACAGGATTATAATGGTCGGTAAGTTGGCCTTCAACTGAAGTTATTTTTACATCATAAATTCCATTATCATGAAGCATTTTTTCTGCAATTTGGCGGCCGCTCATTCCATTACTTAAACGAACTTTTGAATACTTTGAAAATTTACTTTTGAGCATTCCTTGTACGATCATTCCTATGACCATAAAAAATACCGAAATAATAATAATACCCGTCATTATATTTTTTTCAGGGAAGATAATCAAAATACGTTCCCTGTAATTTTGTATGACAAAATAGCATTAAAAAGGCCGCCTTTGAAAA
Organism: Bacteroidota bacterium; assembly: GCA_018268175.1. Classification (GTDB taxonomy): domain Bacteria; phylum Bacteroidota; class Bacteroidia; order Chitinophagales; family Chitinophagaceae; genus Ferruginibacter. The sequence goes on from JAFDXB010000123.1 coordinate 20,228, forward strand.
AAAGCGGCCTTGATATAAAAGAAAAGTACCTTTTAATATGGAGTTGTATTGGCAGGAGTAGGAGTAAACAAATCTGCGGCTGTAAGTACCGGCGTATTCGGATTTGTGTTTATCTCGTCTTGAGCATACAGCAGCCTTTGAGGTAATACTGTTCCTCTCACCGGAGGAATATTAAGAAAATTCTTTGTTCTTCGAACATCATTAAATTGCTCAATTTGCCCGAACATGGTTACATATTTTTCTTTAAGAATTTCTGTTAAAAGAGCCTCTTCAGGAGTAAGGGTTCCGGGGTTTGCAATTCCACCGGCATCAAAGTCTGTTAAAACATAAGGATCATAAAGAAGTCCATCGGCCTGATAAGCCGGGCTTATTCTGTCGCCGGTATTCATATAATCTCTATGAGCATTTAATGCAGCTAAAGCTGATGGCAAATCGTGCTCACCTTTAATATAAGACTCAGCAAGAATAAGTTGATTTTCCTCGTATGTTACAAGCGGGAAAGAAGTTGTAGCTCCAAAAACTCCATTTTCATCAGGGTCGTTACCCCAATCGAAATCCACAAGTACGTTAGGATCTAAACCACCTGTGTTTAATTCCGGTTGGAAGAAATATTCAAAACGGGCAGTTTCATCTGTTTTAGCATTTCCTTTATAAATATCTGAATCAGGATCAAGATATTTTGGAACCATTGCATCTTCAGAATTCATATAACCCGGCCTGTCATACGTTAAGAAAGAATAATAAACATTAAAATCAATACCATAGCTTGAACCGTGAGGCGCCATCATATTGTTTGCTGCAGAACTAATTCCTGATTGTGCGGCAAGAATTGCTTTATTGTATTCTTTTGTATGAAGATAGAACCGCGCTTTAAGAGTGTTTGCGGCTGCAATCCATTTAGATTTACTTCCGTTATAAAATATATCTTTTGAGCCGGGGCCTGCGCCAACATTTGCAGAAAGATTTATAATAGCACTGTCAAGAAGTTTTTGCACACCTGCATAAACATCAAGTTGAGGATCAAATTTTGGAGTTGGGAACCTATCAGGGTCACCGGCCTCAGAAAAAGGCACGTCACCCCATAAATCAGCAGCCGTTCCAAATGCCTGCGCAAGCATAACTTCAGAAATACCAATAGTAGTTCTGTCGTTTACTTCCTGTGCTTTCTGTTTCACTATTAATGCCTGAGCAATTACAATTGAATAAAGGTTGTCCCAAACATCATTGTAATCACCTGCAGAAGTGTTATAGTTGTAAACACTCACGTATTGGCGGTCAACACCTGTAAAACTTTGAGCGAACATACCTGCAGTTCTGGCGAGGTTTCCTTCATAAACAAGGATACTCGAAACCTGTGCCCCGTTTAAAACCAACGGATATGGAGCATCAGTGGGGTTATTTGGATCTATATTTACTCCTTCTGCAATTTTTTTACATGAAGAAACCGTAAAAATGGCTGCAGCTAGTACAAATAAATATAGACTTAGTTGAATCTTTTTCATAATTAGTAATTTATTTTAATTGAAAATAAATAAGACCTTGTGCTAGGGTTATTGAAATAATCAATACCGCGGCCGTTTGACGGGCCTTCAAGGTTTGTTTCAGGATCAATTCCTTTGTACTTAGTCCATAAAACTATATTGCGGCCACTTAGAGAAATATCTATAGATTGTAACTTAGTTTTTTCAGTAAATTTCTTTCCTGAAATTGTATAACCCAGGCTTATTTCTCTCAGGCGAGTACGAGTTGCACTTTCAAAGAATTGCGGGCCGGTTGCCGAACCGAAGCCACCGCCAATATCACTGTACCACGATTGAGTTAAAGCGACAGGGCCGGCGCCGAAATCGCCGATAGAACCTCTAAAAGTAGTACCTGCAGGAATAACAGAGCCATCGTAAGTAACAAGATCTGTTGGCGCTGTAACTTCTGTTCCTGTTTCAGCTGCAGTTCCCATTGTTGTTAGAGCAGCACGGGTTCCGTTCCAAACCTGCCCACCCTGAACATGGTCGAATAAAACACGAAGATTTATTTTTTTGTAAGAAAAAGTGGTGCTGATAGCGCCTGTCCAATCAGGGTTAGGATCACCTAAAACTGATTCAGTTGGTGCCACGGTTGGAAACCCGTTTTCATCTAAAACCAAATTTCCATTAGCATCTCTATCATATCCCACACCCCAGAAGGCTCCTAAGCCATATCCCGGAACGGCACTTGAAATAACTCCGGTGAAACCGCTAAGGCCAATTTGCTTGGTTCCGTTTAGGTCAAGTACTTTATTTTTATTTTTCGACCAGATAATGTTTGTAGAAATCTGAAGTTTATCCTCTGCCGGTTTAAACCAGTTAAAACCGAAATCAAGTTCAACACCACGGTTTTGAATTGATGCAGCATTTGCATCCATATTTATATAACCTGTAGAAGCTGCAACCTGCACCGGCAAAATTGCACCTGTGGTTTTATTGCTGTAAACAGTAGCGCTTAGGCTCAATCTGTCTGCCAGGAATCTAAGGTCAATACCACCTTCAACTTCTTTCTTTCTTTCAGGAGCCAAATCAGGATTGCCTTTCAATGTATTTCTTACATAACCGCCACCATAAATTGGGGAAGATGCATCAAGTGAAGGCCCATACGACTCTAGTAAAATCAATGCACCGGCACCGAGATAGTAAGTTCTGTTTAAATAAGCTTCCGGTTCCACACCTACTTCGCCGTAAGATGCTCTTAACTTTCCGAAAGAAAGCCATGAAGCATTTTCCATTGATTTTAGTTTTGAAAACTGCCATGCAATGGAAGCAGAAGGGAAGAAAAATGTTTTGGAAACTGTAGAAGGATATTCAGCTCTTCCTGTTAAATCAATTATTAACTGGTCGTACAATGTAAACCCAAGTTGTGCGTAGGCAGCAGAACTTCTTACTTCCTTTCTCCTGTTAAATGGAGTACGAGCGGCACCTGCTGAATTTTCAAGGTTAAATGGTGCATCAGGAAGAATAAACCCTTTTACATCTGCACCTACGTTTTTGTAAGTACGGTTATTATAGTTCACACCAAGTAAGCCATCGAATTCGATATTCTTATTTAATGGTGTATTTACTCGTGCTATTAGGTCAGTATTAAATTCTTGTTCTGAATATTGTTCAATTACAAGATCGCCACCGGGATAAGCAGATGAAATGACAGGATAGTTATTTTCTCTGTCATCATTATAATAATCAATACCGGTACGGCTTAAGAAACTTAACCAAGGAGTTGCGGTTACATTAAATTCCAATGAACCTAAAAACCTGTTTACGTTTGTTGTACTTGTAATATTATTTAATATCCAAAATGGGTTATCATAAATAGAGTTGGTGCTTGCACCTATCGGGTTTCTGTAAGCAACCTGGCGGTTGGGATAAATAACACCGGCGGCATCAACATAATCGCCAACATACTGAGTATTATCAAAATCAGGCGGTGTTCTGAGACCACCAAGGAAAATACCCGAAACGTTTGATCCCTGCTGCACTCTGTTGGATTTGACAAAAGAATATTCAGCATTCGAGGAAATGGTAAGAACCTTATTAAATTTCCGCTGAGCGTTAACGTTGAAAGAATTACGATGGTAATCTGATCTTTTTACAAAAATTCCTTGCTGATCAAAATTTGATACACTTGCATAGTAAACAGTTTTTTCATCACCGCCGCTAAATGCAAGAGTATTATTTAAATAATGCCCGTTATGGAAAACATCTTTTCTGTGATCGAAAATTTCTTTAGAGTTTTTTCCGCCGTGCGGATTTGTAGCATTACCATTTGCAATTCTGTATCTACGTGTGCCGTCGGGAAAAATCACATAATCGCCGGCTGTTAAATAATCATCGGCACCACCGGTTCTATCGGCAATTTTATCGCCCCAAGAAAGACGGTCGCCAAATTTATAAAACCCACCGCTACCTTGTCCAAAAGTTGTTTGAAGAGGAGCGCTCCTGTTTAAAACATCAAGAGAATAAGTAGTTAAAAGAGAAATATTAACTTTTCCACCACTAGCTTTACCTTTTTTTGTGGTAATCAATACAACACCATTTGCAGCTCTTGATCCGTATAATGCAGCAGCGGCGGCACCTTTCAGGATATCAACTGATGCTATGTTATCAGGGTTCAAATCGGAAATCCTTGATTGCTGCACAGTTGTGTTTTGCACATCATTACCAAGTGAACTGTTTGATACAGGAATACCATCAACAACAAATAGAGGTTGCAGATTTCCGGTAATAGTACTTTGACCCCGAATTTGCATGTAAGCACTCGATCCCGGTTCTCCTCCGGAACTTACTATCTGCACCCCGGAAGCTTTGCTGGCAAGGCCGTTCAGAACGTTGTTTTCGCCGGATGAAACAATTGATGAACCTGTAACTCTTGATTGAGACGTTGTAAGGTTATCATTTTTGGTTTGAATACCAAGAGCTGTTACTACAACAGTTCCAAGTTCTTTGGCGGTTGCTGTCATTGCAATATCAATAGTAGCCCTGCCGTTTACCGCCACCGACATTTCGCGGTATCCGACACCTGAAAATACCAGTGTTGCATCTGAAGGAACATCAACTTCGTACATACCGTTTGCATCGGTTGCTGTACCAATTGTATTTCCTTTTACTTGCACTGAAATACCAAGAAGAGGTCGGCCGTTTTCATCGGTTACTCTTCCTTTCACAGTTTGATTTTGCGCAAATGCCAATGCATTTATCAGCATTGACATCACAAAAAGTGATAGAAATTTTTTCATGTGTTAAAGTTTAGTTTGAGGATTCGTAAAAAGCCTTAACATAAATTTAAGGTATGTTTTACAATACTTTAACTTATTGAGGCAAAATTTTATAAAAAAACGCTGCTTATCATTAAAATATACCGTTTACCCCATATTGTGTTCGATTATAATTTTGTAAACTTGGTGGTGTGAAATGCATTTTTAACCGGAAGGGAACAGAATAACGCAGATATTTTATAAACTTTATGCGCTCGATGCGATTTCCTTTGTGGGTTTCGTGGTCAATGCTTTTTTAGCCACAGAGCTAACGTCTTCAGCTTTATGTCAGTATGGGGAATTAACGATCCGCTGCAGGCCTGGCCATAAATTTCGCGAAGCGTACGGCCAAGATACAAATGTTCAGCAGAATGCTAAATGTTGATTGCCGAATTCTGTCAGCCCACATTGCATAAAGCCGGTGTTACCTGATGCTTCCTACAGGTCTAGCAATATTGAAATGTTAGACTTTATCTTTATGCATATTTCCGAAGGCAATTCTCCGATTCTTTTTACCAGCCGTTTATTGTCAATGGATCGAATGTGATCAATCATTATGTCACAGTCCTCCTTAACTTTTCCGTTACCAGTCTTTAAGTGAACTCGGAGAATGTCCGAATTCAACTTCACGTTTGTTGTAATCGGGCAAATGATCGTTGATGGATGAAATTTGTTCAATAGGTCTGTTTGAAGAATTACAACAGGCCGTGTTTTTCCAGTTTCAGTTCCAAACCTAGGGTTTAGGTCCGCCAACCAGATGTCAAACTGTTTAATCTTCATCCTGTAGCTTTTCAAATTCGGAAAGTACTTTCATTGATTCTTCCTGAACCACCCTCGACTCCTTTTGCAATTGATTAGAGATAATTCTGCGTTTCTGCAGGAGGTTGTAAAACTCAACAGCTTCGTTAATATAACGGTTTCGATTCTTTTTGATCCTGGTGATAATCTTTTCTGTTTCAGTAAAGATGTTGTCATCCATTTTTAAAGATAAGTTCTTCATAGTTTATTATTTTCCCAAAAGTATATACTTTCAGTATATTTTTAAAAGAAAATGAATTCAACGGCAGTTTCAGGTATCTAAGCATTTAACAACAGTGGTGAGATTCCTGTCGGAAGGATTGGTGTGTAAATCTTTTAAATTTTATCACTCCTCCGGAGTTTGGGATGTTTTTTGAATTTTTGGGCTATTAATTTTTCGCCC
>JAFDXB010000124.1 GCA_018268175.1 Bacteroidota bacterium
AGTAAAATCGCATTTTATTTTTTACAAGGTGAAGATGAAAGAAAATAAAATAGAAATTATTAGGATTTTACATCAAAATATAGGCATCGAAAATTGATTAACCAATTAATTACGTTACACATAACAGGGTTTGCAGCAATGCTAAAGGGATGGAATTCAATTATTCATTTTGTTTCTAACCTGCATATCTATGAATTACTTCCGACAATTGCTTTGCCTGCATCACGCCTGACTGGCGCCATAAAGTTTTACCATTTTTAAATAACATAAGCGTTGGCACCCCTTGTATTTGAAAAGCATTTGCTGCCTGTGGATTTTTGTCTATATCTATTTTGATAATTTTTACTTTATCGCCTTCCATCTTTTTGAGGTCTTCTAAAATAGGTTTCATCATTTTGCATGGGCCACACCACTCAGCAAAAAAATCAACAAGAACCGGTGAGCCGCTATTTATAATTTCTAAGAATGTCATAAAACAGATTTTAATTTAATTGAGGATCAATAGGAAAATTTATCATCATTTCATAATCGCTGCCTAATAATTTAACTCCGGCTCGCCATGCTTCATCTGCAGGAACATCAAAAGCTATCTTTCGGTTGCCCTTCACCGTTAGCCAGGTACCTTCTTTTATTTCATTGTCAAGTTGCCCTGCTTCCCAACCGCTGTAACCAAGAAAGAATTTTATATTGTTTTCTTCGATAAGCCCATCGTTTAAAAACTTTTTCATCATTTCAAAATCGCCGCCCCAGTATATTCCGTCAATAACTTCCCGGCTGCCGGCAATAAGATCAGGATATTTATGCAAGTAATGAATTGTGTCAACCTGTACTGGCCCGCCAAGAAAAACTTTATAAGGAAAGTTTTCAAAACCCGGCAAAAACTCATCTAATGTTTGGTCAAGTTCACGATTAAGTGAAAAGCCAAAACTACCTTCATTTATATTATGCCTGCAAAGCAATACAACACTTCGCATAAAATTCGGATCTTTTAAAAAAGGATCGGCAACAAGTAAAATTCCATCTTCAGGTTGAATCATGATTATATAATTTTTTAGAATCAAAATTTTGATTCATAATGGTTTAAAAGTCGTTAAAAAGAGGATAAAAAATCTATATTTAATTTTTCTCTTAATAGTTGACCTACATTTGCAGTGATGTAAAAATTATACCAACCTTGCATGAAAAAAATTTTTCCGGCTATTTTTATTTTGATCTCGCTGTCATTGGTTGGCCTCATTTTCTTTCAATTTTTGTGGCTGCAAAGCGCTAAGGAAGTAAAGGAAAAAGAATTGCGTGGCAATGTTATAAGAGCTACCGCTGAAGCCGCTTCCAGGCTGGTACAGGATAATTCAATGATTCCTGTGCCAAAAAGAAGCGACAACTTATTCCCGCCGGAAAGAATGCCTCGCGAATTTATTCGTCCTTCAGTAATTCAAAGATACTCTAAAGACGAAATTTCAGATATTATCAGACGTTCATTAAAAAATAATTACCTGAATGACCTGCATTTTGAATTTGCAATCACAGATGTGTCTTTTTCAGGTGATGAAATTTCATCAAAAGATTTCTATAAGTATTTCAATGACAGTGCCAATAATATCAGGCAGTTTATTCAGCTGGTAGCGCCAAGCGGCAGTATGTTTGAAAACCTTTCCCGCGAAGAATACCTTGTTGTAATTGTACCAAATGAAAAAACTGTTGTTCTAAGAGAAATAACATGGTTTATTGTGGGTGCAATATTATTTACTTTAATAATTACAACTGCTTTTTATCTTACCATAAAAACTATTCTTAAACAAAAAAAGATTAGTGAAATCAAGAATGATTTTATTAATAACATGACCCATGAATTTAAAACTCCTCTCGCAACTATCTCACTTGCAGTGGATGCTTTAAAGAATGATAAGGTAATGACTGATAAAGAAAAGGTAAACTACTTTACAGGTGTTATTAAAGAAGAAAACAAAAGAATGAATAAGCAGGTTGAAACAATTCTTCAAGCTGCACTTTTAGACAGGCAGAGCGCTGTTTTAAATTTCAGGAAAAGCCATGCACATGACCTGATAAAAGTTGCTTTAAATAACATTTCACTTCAGGTTGAAGATAAAAACGGCAAACTTATAACCGATCTTTCTGCAACTCATGATTGTATTTTAGCTGATGAGGTTCATTTTATTAACCTTATTAATAATTTACTTGAAAATGCAGTGAAGTATTCAAACGAAAATCCTCAAATTAAATTAAGCACATTCAATACTGATAAAACAATTAAAATAAAAATTGAAGATAACGGCATAGGAATGTCGAAAGAAACAGTTTCAAGAATATTTGAAAAGTTTTATCGGGCACATACCGGGAATATCCATAATGTAAAGGGTTTTGGGCTAGGATTAGCTTATGTAAAAACCATGGTTGAAGCACACAACGGTTCAATAAAAGTTGAAAGTGTTTTAAATAAAGGAAGTATTTTTCTATTAACTATTCCTCTTGCGTGATATTAACACCTTATCCACGCTTATTCACATCAAATTCACATACTAAAACACGCAATTTCGCCTTAAAAGCATAGCTATTAGCGGTTTAATAGCTGTGGATAAAATGTTTTAAGAAAAAAAATGTTATTAAGTGGTAAAAAGTGTTATTTTGTGGTAATATAACCCATTTTATCACGGTATGGTTAGTTTAATAGGAGAATATGATGCTACTGTTGATGTAAAAGGAAGGTTTCTTTTACCGACAGGCCTTAGGAAGCAACTTCCTGAGGATCATAATTCTTTTGTGATAAACAGGGGTTTTGAAAGTTGCCTTGTTTTATACCCGGTGTCAAGTTGGGAACCTATTTTTAAACAGATAAAAAGTTTAAATGAATTCGATCCTAAAGCCCGGGAATTCCGCAGGTATTTTTTAAACGGGGCACAACAGCTTGAACTCGATTCTGCCGGAAGATTACTTCTTCCAAAAAATTTAACCAACCACGCATCAATAGAAAAGGATATAGTTCTGGTATCGGCAGTAGATAAGATAGAAATATGGGATAAAAATAAATACCAAAAGTTCTTTGACTCTTTTTCACCTGAATCTTTCAGCAGGCTTGCAAGTGAAGTAATGGGCGATTCTTCCGCAGAAAAAGACTGATAAATATTTATGGAACAGAAAAAGGAATTTATGCAAAATGAATATCACATTCCTGTTCTTTTAAATGAATCGGTGGATGCTTTGAATATAAACCCTTCAGGAATTTATGTTGATTGCACCTTCGGTGGAGGTGGCCACAGCCGTGAAATATTAAAACATCTTACCAACGGTAAACTTATAGCCTTCGACCGGGATGAAGCTGCTAAAGCTAATCTCCCGGAAACCGGCGAAATATTATTCATTCCACAGAATTTTATTCACCTGCAACGTTTTTTAAGGCATAATGAAATTGAAAAAGTTGATGGCATCCTTGCAGACCTTGGCGTATCAAGCCATCAGTTTGACGAAGCAGAAAGGGGGTTCTCAACAAGATTCAATGCTGCACTTGATATGCGAATGGATAACAGGCAATCAAAAACTGCTGCAGATGTTTTGAATACTTTTTCAGAATTGCAACTGCATAAAATGTTTGAAATGTATGGAGAGGTAACTAATGCAAAAACTCTTGCTAAAACAATTGTAAGTGCAAGAACAACCTCACCTCTTAAAACAACAGAACAACTTAAAAGTATTTGTTCCGGCATTGTGAAAGGTAACCCAAACAAATATTTTGCGCAGGTATTTCAGGCTTTGCGAATTGAAGTAAATGAAGAACTGAACGCTTTGAAAGACCTTTTAAAGCAGTCTGTAAATGTTTTAAACAATGGAGGAAGATTGGCAATTATAACTTTTCATTCTCTGGAAGACAGAATAGTGAAAAACTTTTTTAAAACGGGCAGTTTCGAAGATGAAAGCGACAGTGTTTATGGAACGAGAAAAAAAAGCCCTTTAAAAATAATTACAAAAAAGCCGATAACGGCAAATGAAAAAGAATTAAAAGATAATCCACGATCAAGGAGTGCAAAATTGAGAGTGGCAGAAAAGATAGAAAATGAATGATAACAAATCAATATTACTGAAACTAAAAGATTGGAAAGCAATTTTCAATAACCAGTTTATTGTTCGCAATATTCCGTTCTTTCTTTTCTGTTCAGCGCTGGGAGTGCTTTACATATACAACGGCCATTATGCCGATAAACTGATTAAAAAAATTTCAGTAAGCGAAAAAAGTGTGAAAGAGTTACAATATGAATATAAATCGGTGCAAAGTGAAGTTATTTTCAGAAGCAAAGCAACTGAATTAATAAAGGCGGTTGAACCATTAGGATTAAAAGAATTAAAAGAGAAACCAATATTACTGGAAGAAAAATAAACTAACTGTGGATGTAAAAAAGGACATATTGTGGAGAGTGTATCTATGCTTCTTAGCTATAGTTATACTTGGCTTTATGGTTCTTGGCCGTGTTGTATATATTCAAAATGTAGAGGGTGAATACTGGCGTGAAATGGGCGACAGCCTTCATATTAAATATCAGCCTATTCTTGCTGAAAGAGGAACTATTTATAGCGAAGATGGAAATATGTTAAGCACATCAGTGCCCATTTTTGATGTTTATATAGATTTCGCTGCTGATGGCCTGCGTGAAAAACAAGGTGAAAGATTTCATCAGAATATTGATTCATTAAGTATCAGGTTATCGCAATTATTTGCAGATAAATCTTCAGCTGAATATAAAAAAGAGATAACATCAGGGTATAATAAAAAACTAAGATATTATTCATTAAAGAAAAAGATTTCATTTGATGAATACCGCCAACTCAGGGATTTTCCCCTTGTTCGCCTGGGAAAAAATAAAAGTGGTTTTATTATAGAAACAAGAGATAAAAGAATCAATCCGTATGTTCTTATGGCAAACAGAACAATAGGATTGTCCCGCTCTGATTCTTCTAAAAATGTAGGGCTTGAAAAAACCTTTAATTACCTTCTTACAGGAATTTCCGGCCAAAAGTTGGTAAGATATTCCGCAGGTTCTTATATTCCTGTAGAAGGAGCACAACTTGATCCTGTAAACGGGAAGGATATTATAACAACTATTGACACC
>JAFDXB010000125.1 GCA_018268175.1 Bacteroidota bacterium
GACAAATACATGCTCATCGTTCCTATTTCACTGTTAGTGATATCGTAATATGCGTTAACGCCAATTTTCCATTTTGGAGTTAAATTAAGCGAGCCGTTTATATTCACATTTTGTGAGAAATCTTTTCTGTTTCCTGTATAAACAGACTTCGAATACCTTAAAGAATACGCCACATCTACATTCCAGGGGATAGTAAAATCAGCAAATTCACCCGGGTTGTTTCTTATGTATGCAGCTTCCTGCTGATATTCATCAAGCAAATAGCCGTTTGGATCAACAGGTAAAAGGTTCTCCGGATTTGGTGTAGTTATACCTTTATCTTCTCCTCCCCTAAAAGAACTCTGGAGTGAAATATCTGCATTCACCAACCGCCCAAGTGTAAAAAACTTTTTATTCCAAATAAGTTTGTCAATATTTTGGCCCAAACTATCCGTTTGATATGGGTTTAAAGTTCCGCTTGCGGTAACACTTACCTTATTAAATAAATTAGAACGTGCAGACAAAACCAGAGGGCTAAGCTTGAAAGAATCAGCTAAAAAATTATATCTGCCTGAAAGGCTTAAACCATCAATAAGCGATATTTTTTTCAATGAAGCTGAATCTGATTTATCCTTTACTTTCATTGATATATTATTATCAATAACAAAGTTAATTCCACCGAATTTTCCTTCGCCGAAAGCACCGGGGATTGTGCCATCATAAACAGATGCACGGGTTACTCGTCCTGCCGTATCAAGCCTGTAAGAATAATGGGAATTGCGATTCATATCAGGTGTATAGTTTATTGAAACTGATGGCCTGATTTCATGTCGTAAGGCAGATACGCGGCTGCTTTGCCCAAAAGTGTACATACCAAAAATTCTTGTTGCAGCAGTTAAACCAAATCCCATTTGCCGGGCAGTAAAAAAACCATAGTTGTAAGAAGTATCTACTTTTTTTGAAACATCATTCCAGCTGCGGAAAATTTTTCGCTGATACCATCTTTCCTGATAAGACACGCTGGGTGTGATTTGTAACGGCCCAAGAGAAGGTAGTGAAAGAGTGATTGGAACATTATGTGTTGCGCCCCATTGAAGATTATCGGAAATCTGGTTAAAAACACGTCCGGCAGTGTCGTAAAAATAACTGTTAGAATTGCCGGCAGTATTTAAAGCGATCCCCAAATTTTCATACCACTTCATTGCACCCACAGGATCCTTTCTGCGAAATGGATATAAAGTGTTTACACTAAATGTTACATCAGGAAAATACAAATCAATTCTGCGAAGCAGTGTATTTTGGCTGTGCCTTACTCTTAACCCAAGATTGAAAGGTTTATCTTTCCACGATTTGGAATACGATATTGTTGACTGCAGTTGGTTAGTAAAATTCTTTACAGGGTTATTGGGAATCTGTTCATTGAATTTACTGCTTGCAGCAGAAACATTAGCCATGAAATTCACGCCGGGCCTTGATTTCATATCAGCATTATGCGTCCATCTTAAGCTTATTGTTTTATTTGCTTCATAATCCGGGTCACCTTTGAAGTTAATTTTAAATCTTTGATATTCAATTGCAAGGTCTCCCCTGTATTTATACCTTTTGTAATATCGTGGATAAGCAGCGGCTGTCCAACCACCATAAGAATAAATCGTTGTACGTGCTATAACATCCCAGTGATCATTAATAATTTTGTAATAGCCGAGGCCTTCAAGTGCAAGCCCCATTTGTTCATTTGCAGTAAATGAAGGCGATAATAATCCTGAATGCCGCCCCATATTTAAAGGGTAAATTCCGAAAGGCAGATAAACGGGCAAAGGCACTCCTTCAATTTCAGGATGCACCGGACCTGTATATGCCATTTTTTTATTTACAAATTTTGCCTCTCGGCTTACAAATGCAAAATGCGGAGTATCTAAATTACATGTGGTGAACCTGGTTTTAAAAGCAAATAAAATATCATCTGAAACCTTTTTAATTTTTTCACCATAAATATACATTTCACCCTGTTGTGTATATGTTCCTTTTGTTATTCCGCGGCCGGTTCGCATATTAAAGCGTATTGTATCGCTTTTTGATACAAATCCATTCTGTGAAAATTCAGGCATTGATATTACGCGGCCTGCTGAATCTTTTGTTAGAAAAGCAGACATAATTCCCGTTTGCTGCTCAAATGTTATTAATGGTGCTTTTAATTCAACGTCGGTATAGTTTAATTGTGATTCTTTGCCATACAAAATCATTGTTTTTTCATCAATATTAATAACAAGAGAATCTTCGGCTTTATATTTTACCGGAGCTGTTAACTCTTTTGAAATTTTTAATGAAAATGTATCTGATTTACTTTGCCTGTTAATAATTTTATCTGATGGCAATGAATCTGTTACCTGAGAATAAGAGTTAATATTATGGAATGTTAATAATATAACTATAGTAACGACCACTCGCCAAAAACTCATATTTTCATTACTTTTGTGATCGTGCTTCATTGTAAGATAGGCGCAAAAATAACTATTAAAGCTAAAAAGAGTTTGTGAATTATTGAACCCTAAAATTTTCATTTAGTGCTTATGCTGAAGACCAATTTTGTATTTATAATATTTTTATTTTCATTTACTGCCTTTACAAATACTGCAACCGCCCAACCCAAAAAAATAAAAACTATTGTGGTTGACGCCGGCCACGGCGGAAGTGATGTTGGCGCTGTTGGTAATTACGAAGGTTCTTTGCGTGCCCGCGAAAAAGATATTACTCTTGCAATTTCACTAAAACTTGCTGATGAATTAAGGAAACAACTCCCTGATGTTACTATTGTTACTACACGAACCACAGATATTTACCAGTCGCCACGAGAAAAAGCAAATATTGCCAATCAGGCAAATGGCGATTTATTTTTGTGCATACATGCAGATGCGGTAAATTTAAAAACCGGCAGCAGGCAGGTTGGCACTCGAGAGGTAACACGGTATAAAGTTACATATAAAGGAAAAGGTAAAAGCCGTAAAAAAATTTCAACTCCATATAAGGTCACTCAACCTGTTTATGAATATTATAAAATTCCCACTACTCGAAAAGGCACCAGTGTTTTTTTATTTGCACCTCATAAAACCGGCGATAAATTAAAAGCAATTTCTCAGGAAGAAGGAGATTTTGATTTGGAGGGGCACGATGATCCGGCGGAAGCAAAAATTGATTTTAATTCTCCCGAAGGGAGGGCAATTGCTCAAGTTTATGCTAAACGTTTTCAGGAAAAAAGCGACCTTATAGGTACACTGGTTAATGAAGAAGTGGCAAAAACCGGAAGAAATGCCCTCGGCGTAAAGCAGCGCCAGGTGGGTATTTGGGTTTTACAAGCCACAAATATGCCTGCAATACTAATTGAAACCGGATTTATCAGTAATCCTGAAGATGAACGCTACCTTGTAAGCGAAGCCGGACAACAGGAACTTGCTGAAGTTATTACCAGAGCAGTTATCAGATATAAAGCATTGATGGAAAATGCCAATACTACAACAGCAAATTAAATTTTGGCACAACAAATGAGATAATAAGGAACATCTAACTGTTATATTTGTCAAATAAATCTTTTCGATTAGTGAAAATATCAAATGAAGTAAAAGTAGGTTTAATTGCTGTTGCAGGAATTGCTTCACTTTTTTTAGGTTACAATTTTTTAAAAGGAAAAAGGCTTTTTAGCGACGATACCATGCTTATTGGTATGTACGGAAATGTTCAGGGCCTCGCTCCTTCCAACCCTATTATTATTAACGGCTTACAGGTTGGAACTGTCTATAAAATAAGCACTGATAAAGATATGCGGCGTATTGCTGTTGAAATGAATATTACCAAGAATATTAATATCGGTAAAAATTCAGTTGCTGTAATAAAACCAAACCCCATCGGAACCACAAGTATTGAAATAAAACTTGGCGATTCTCCTGAACTTCTTCATAACCGTGATACTATTTTTACTGATGCAAATGCCGGATTGTTTGAAGATGTTCTTAAAAAAGTTGACCCCGTTTTGTTTGAAGTAAAAAAAGCTGTTTCATCTCTCGATTCATTAATTATAAACATTAATTCGGTTGTTGACCCTAACTCTAAAAAAAATATCCAATCCACTCTTAACAACCTTAATGCTATTACAGCATCTATGTCTCAGTCTGCATTATCGCTGCAGAGTTTATTAAACCAACAAACCGGGCTTGTTACTAAAACAATGAGGAACCTTGAATCAGTAACTTCAAACTTGGCGGAAAATAATCCGAAGATTAATAGTGTAATGACCAATTTAGATGAAGCAACTTCTAAACTTGCGAAAATTGAACTTCAAAAAACCATGGATTCTCTTGATTA
>JAFDXB010000126.1 GCA_018268175.1 Bacteroidota bacterium
TTACTAATTACTCCCAATGTTGCAGAATAACTTAGCCCAAAGGGATGGCCAATTGCAATTACATCATCGCCATCTTTTAGAGTTTCGTAATTACCAAGAGAAACATTTCCGAATTCAACATTATCGGGAGGTTTAAGAAATGAAAGGTCATGTTTTTTATCAGTGTACCAAACCTTTGTAAATGTTTTGTCGAAAGATTTTCCTTTTATTATTAATTCCGACACCCCTTCAGTAACATGAAAATTTGTTATTATTAAATTATATTCAGTTAAATAAAAGCCTGTTCCGTTGCTTTCGGGAGCTGCAATTTGAATAATGGCAGGACGGAATTTTTCTATGATAGCTTGTACATCCACAGATTACAAATCTAAATTTAGAGTTGAAACAATTCTTGTAAAACTTAAATTAAAAGCAAGCAAATTATTGTATTCAAGTTTTTCAACCGGAAATGAAAGCTGACGATACTTTGCTCTCCAAACATTTACAACTATGTGAATTGCATTTTCAATTTTATGAATATGAAATTGTTGTTTTTCAGGATCGAAATAATTGTAACGGCCATAAAATTCATAAAAATAATCGCTGTAATTTACTTCCATAAATATTTCAAAAAACTGCGTTACCGGCCGAGGTAAACTGTATTTATATTGAGATACGGCAAAACCATAAATTGAAATAATATTTGAGAGGTTATAATAACCGTTGCTTTTGTACCACGCCATACTGCTGTTTGCATTACGGATATTTTCTTCAACTTCAGTAATTGTTTTTGGCTGACGAAGAGAAAACGTTGCAATTTCTCCTGTAAGGTTTGCTGCAATTTCTGAAACATCGGTGTTATAAATTTTTTCAATTCCTTCTTTCATTAAACGGTTACGTTGTATTTGAGAAGGGTATTCTTTTTTTTCATTCAATTCCTGAATTCTATATAAATCAATGGCAAGGTTTCCATGCGGGGCCAAAAAGAAATCAATTGTAAAAACGATGTTTAAAAGTATTATACATATTCCGTTTACATTTTTATTTGCATCAAGAGTATCAATTATTGCAAAGCCATCTGCAATCCACTTTCTCATGAATTTAATTTTGATTTCTTTTTCATGTTCCGGAAGTTCGGCAACATGTTCAGAATCTATCCGCCGTAAAGAGGGAAAATTTTTTGATAACATGTATGACTGCCTGTTAGCAACTACAGCCATTTCTTTAAGAGCATAATATAATTTATTAGGATTTGCAGTTTCGGTTTCGGTATCAAACTTCATTATGATCTTGCTTTCATGCATTGCGAATCTGCAGTAAAACATTTTAAAGTTTTCTTCAAGAAGCCTTCGCATAACGGGAACAGACAGGTCTTTCATTTCTACAAGGGCAACTGTTGCGTGAAGATATTTTGGGTTGCCAAAACCTCTCAAAATTTTAGGCCCCTGAATTATTTCAAATTTAAATTCATTGTTCTGTTCTTCAAAAGTTACATTATCTATTTTTTCATCTTTTAAATAAAGGAAAAAATATTGGATGCTATCAATAAATTTTCCTTCTTTGAAAAACCGTTCAGCTTCATCCCATAATTTTACCTGGTACAGAGATTTATTGTTGTCACTATATCTTCCTACAACAATTTTTGGAGAAAGAATTTCATTTGTTTTACGTGAGAAAAACCTGCTTATCATCCCACTATTATTTTGTTAGCGATTGCAAATTTCCTTCCATAATAATTTGCCATTCATCAAATTTTATTCTGATATGCATGCTAAATATTTTAATTTTTGTTTGAAATTAAAATAATAAAATGAAAAAGGTTTTGCAAAACCCGGCAGTTTCAGCGGCATTTTTAGCTGTTGCATTTCTACTTATATATAATCCGGTAACCAAAATGCCTTATACATTTTTAATTATAATTCTAATTATCCTGTTTTCTTCATTTCTGATTTCAGGTAATGTAAGAGAATTAAACTTTAAAAAGATTGGAATTAAAGAAATAAGAATAATTATCTTTTATTTCCTGCTTTTTGAATTGTCGGTTGACTTTGTTTTTCAACCATTGGTAAATAAAATATTTAATGAGCCTTCTGATTATTCCTATTTCGCAAAACTTGAAGGAAATACTCCGGCATATTTTAAAATGCTTTGGAAAATGTGGCTAAGTGCAGCAATTGGTGAGGAATTATTATTTAGGAGTTTTGCTTTTGCAAGATTAAATTCAATAACAAAAAATGCTCCTTTGAAGATATTAATTACTTCAATCCTGTTTTGTATTCCGCATTTTTATCAGGGATGGCCGGGATTAGTTTTGACATTTATTTGGGGCCTTCTTTTCGGATATCTGTACAATCGTTATAAAAATATCTGGATAAATATTATTGTTCACGGGTTAATTGATTCTTTGTTTTTGACTGTAATATATTTTGGATATTCAGGCCTTTATAATTTCCAATGGTAAAATAAAATGAATATGTTTAAATAAAAAATCATGCAAGACAATTCAGTAACATTACATAAAGTTTTAAGGCTCGATTTTTTTTCACCTGTTCGCCCCCTTCGTTAGAGTTATCTGTTTGTCGCCCTCGTTGGAGTTATCTCCAACGAGATTCGCTATTCGCCGTTGGTGATAACACCAACAGCGGCGGAATCTCCAATGGTAAATTAAAATCAATATATTTAAATTAAAAATCATGCAAGACAATTCAGTAACATTACATAAAGTTTTAAGGCTCGATTTTTTTTCACCTGTTCGCCGCCTTAGTTAGAGTTATCTGTTTGTCGCCCTCGTTGGAGTTATCTCCAACGAGATTTGCTATTCGCCGTTGGTGATAACACCAA
>JAFDXB010000127.1 GCA_018268175.1 Bacteroidota bacterium
TGAGCAAGCAATTTTGCAACTCTGGCGGAATCTTCAAAATTAAAACCACTTATTTTTTCAGACAATGCGCAATCGGCAACCATGCCGATACTTATTGCCTGCCCGTGAGAAATTTGATATAAATTTTCTATTGCATGACCTAGCGTATGGCCAAAATTTAAAAGCTGACGGTCGTGCATGTCAAATTCATCTTGCGTAGCAATCATCATTTTTAAATGAACATTTCTTTCTACCAAAGCTGCCACTGTAGATTTTTCTTTTTGAATACTGAAAATATTTTGAGATTCAAGAAATGCAAACATATTTTCATCAGCAATACAGGCATGTTTTATTATTTCCGCAAATCCATTAGTCCATTCTAAAAATGGCAGAGTTATTAGAAAATTATAATCAAAAAATATGTATTGAGGTTGATAAATAGTACCTACCATATTTTTATAAATGCCAACATCAACACCATTTTTACCACCCAGAGCGGCATCTACCATTGCAAGCAAAGATGTAGGAACAAGGGCAAGATTGCAACCTCTTTTATAAACTGCAGCTACAAAGCCCGCAATATCCGTTACCACACCGCCTCCAAGGCCAATTACCCAACCACTTTTATCGAGATCAAAATCAAGAATTACATCAGTTATCTTTTCAATTGTTTCGCGGTTCTTAACGCTTTCGCCTGATTCGATTTTAATAATAAAAAATCCATCGAGTTTATTGGCGTATAAATTAAAAAGGTTTTCGTCTGTTATTATAACCGTATTTTCCTTTTTAAATATATTATGCAGGTTTTGAACATCAATATCGAAATAACATTCAACTTTCTTTCCCGGAAAATTATACTCTGCTTTATTTTGATGTTGCTGTAGAAAACTATTCATTCATTATTTTGTTTTGGTGTTCAATACTTTCAATATGTACAGCATCGAAATATTGTTTAATAAACTCTTCACTGAGTTTTAAACTTCTTGCTGCATCCAAACCTCTCCTCAAAATTTCATTCCATCTTTCAACCTGTAAAATAGTAATATTATTCTCCTTTTTAAATAATCCTATTTTATCAACTATTTTCATGCGTTCACCCATTAAAAATAACAGTTCTTCATCTATCTGATTAATTTGTTCACGTAATTTTTCGAGTTCATTGTTTGGAACAGTATCAATATTTTTTTCTGAACGCCAGATTAAAGAATTAAGAAGACTGAGAAGGTCATCAGGTTTAAGTTGTTGTTCGCAATCGCTTAAAGCATTATCAGGGTCGGGATGAGTTTCAATCATCAGGCCATTAAAATGAAGATCCAAACTTGTTTGAGAAATTTTTTGAATTAAATTTCTTTTACCTGCAATATGTGAAGGATCGCAAATCATTGAAAATTCCGGAAATCTCCTTTTCATTTCAATAGGTATTTGCCACATAGGCTGATTGCGATATTCTGTTTTACGGTAGCTGCTAAAACCGCGATGTACCATACCCGGCAGAAGGCCTGCCTTTACAAATCGTTCAATTGCACCGGTCCATAATTCAATATCAGGGTTTACCGGATTTTTAACCAGAACAGGTATATTTGTTCCTTTTAGCGCATCTGCAATTTCTTGAACAATAAAAGGGTTTACGGTAGTTCTTGCGCCAATCCAAACAACGTCTGTTTCATGTTTCAGGGCTTCTTCCACGTGTTTTGCGTTGGCAACTTCCACAGTGAAAGGCAACCCCGATTTGCGTTTTGCATTTTGCAACCATTTCAAACCAACAGTTCCAACACCTTCAAACATACCAGGTTTTGTACGAGGTTTCCAAATCCCGGCACGGTAAAGGCCGATTTTTTTAAAAGAAGCAAGTTTTACAGCAGTTGAAACAACCTGTTGTTCGGTTTCGGCACTGCAAGGGCCGCTGATTATTAAGTGATCCATCAAGCGGCAAATTTACTTTATAAACACAAAAAGCCGCTCTAAATGAGCGGCCTTTTTATAATTTGATACTAAAAACTTATTTTTTAGTTGTATCAGCACCAGGAGTTACTTCAGTAGTAACTTTTACAGTTGTATCAACCACAGTTGTAACTGTATCAGGAGTTGCTTCAACTACAGTTGTTGTAGTGTCTGAAGTTGTAGTTGTTTCAGTTTCAGTTTTTTCGCCGCTGTTGCAAGCAGTGAAAGTAGCAGCGATAAGAGCAATTGCTAGTAATTTTTTCATTTTCTTTATTTTTAATTATAATTTGGATATTAATACCCAAATAAAAAAAAGGTAACCCAAAATTTTAAAATTTTTTTTTAACCAATTTATTGGGGTTACCATTTAATAATAATAGTATTAACTAGAAGTTACGTGGAATTTATATCAAATGAACTGGCGTTACTGCACGGATTAGCAAAAAGCGATACTGCATCTATTGAAAAGATCTATAAGGATAATTACAGTATGATTCAGTCGCTGGTTTTAAATAATAACGGCAGTGCCGATGATGCAGCAGATATTTTCCAGGAAACGATGATAGTTCTTTATGATAAATCGAGATCTTCTGATTTTGAATTGAATTGCAAACTCAAAACGTATATTTATTCTATCAGCCGCAGGCTATGGTTAAAAAAATTGCAGCAAAATCAAAGAACAACTAACATCTATGATAACTCAGAAGATATTGTAGCTGTAGAAGATGAACTTGATATTCATGAAAAAAAGAACAATGAATTCGTTATAATGGAAGAAGCTTTGGCAAAGGTTGGCGAACCCTGTAAAACTCTTCTTGAAGAATTTTACATTCATAAAAAGCAAATGCAGGAAATAGCCGAGATTTTTGGATATACAAATGCCGACAATGCTAAAACTCAGAAGTATAAATGCCTCGTAAGATTAAAAAAATTATTCTTTCAACAGTATAAAAATATTTAAGATGGATGAGCAGGAGCTTTTAAGTACAGTTGAGAAATTTTTCAGAGGCGAAATGACCGCAGAGGAAGAAAAGTTTTTTCAGGATCTTAGAAACAGTAATCCGGAGCTTGATCAAACTGTGGTTGAGCATCTGTATTTTCTAAATGAACTATCTTCTTTTACAGAACGTAAAAGATTTAAAGAAGATATTCAACATATTGCTAATCATTTAATCCAGTCGGGTGAAATTGATAATACGGCCGTAAAATCAGAAAGTAAAGTTGTTTTCTTATGGAAAAAATATAAGAGAACTATGGCTGTTGCTGCTTCTATTGCCGGAATTGTAAGTATAGTTATTGCCGGAATGAATTCAACTCTTTCTACAGGTAAGCAAAACAATATTAAACCTTTGGTTGATAAAATTCACCAACAGGAAAATAAAACCCGCCAGATAGAAAATAAAATTAATCAGCTTGCTGCTGCAAGAAATGAAAATACAAAACCACGTGTTAATTCAAATTTCCGCGCTACCGGCTTTTTAATAGATGCAGATCATAATTACATTATCACAAATGCTCACGTTGTAAAAGAAGCAAAAAATCAACTTGTTATTGAAAACTCAAAAGGTGATCAGTATTATGCTGCCCCAATTTATGTAAATGATCTTAGCGATATTGCTATACTTCAGGTAACTGATACATCATTTAAAAAATTGCATTCTTTTCCTTATGTGCTAAAAAAATCTTCTGCCGATTTAGGCGAACAGGTTTTTATGCTTGGTTATCCTAAGCAAGAAATTGTTTATGGTGAAGGATATGTAAGTGCACGTAACGGTTTTCAGATGGACACTATTTTTTATCAGTTAAGTACTTCTGCAAATGAAGGTACAAGCGGTTCTCCTGTAATAAACAGGCACGGTGAACTTGTAGGAATAATTTCAAGCAAAGAAACAAATGCTGAAGGAGTTGTATTTGCAATAAAATCAGAAAATATAACCTCAGCAATTTCAGAAGTTAAAAAACTTGAAGGCCACAAAAACATTCAGTTTACAAGCATTCCCGGCCTAAAAGGCATTGACAGAGTTACTCAAATAAAGAAAGTTCAGGATTACGTTTTTATGATTAAAGGAAATTAGCCCCAAAGAGATTTAGGATAGGATCCATTTTGTATCAACGTTTCTAATTTTTCTTTAACTGACGGAGCATCTTCTTTATACGTTACACCAAACCATTGGGCGCTTGTGCTAACAACTTCAATGCTGCCACCGTTATTTTTGATAAAGTGGTCGGCAACAATGGGAATAAAAAACTCTGCCTTGATATTGTTTGAATTTTTTTCTACAAATTCATGAAATAATTTTTCAGATAAGCCAAAAATTGAAGGGCTAAAACACCAGAAATTCATTGATACAGAAGAATTGGCCGGCACTTCATGTTTCCCGTTTTCGTCTTCAAAAAAAACTTTTTCACCTTCCCTGTAAATTTTTGTTCTTTCAGTAATACTTAAAAGGTTGCCATTTTCATCTACTTCACAAACTCCCCTGCTTACGGTTCCATGTTCACTTAAAGTATTTTGAAGCTTATATCCTATAATGGCCGCCTTTTTATCTGAAGTTTCATTTACTAAAAAATCATGAGCTTTTTTAAATGCATCAAAACCATAAAAATCATCAGCATTAATTACTGCGAACGGATCTGAAACTGAAGTTTCTGAGCATAGAACAGCATGTGCCGTGCCCCAGGGTTTTGTTCTGTCTGCCGGAATTTTATCCTTCTCAACATAACTATCCATTTCCTGGAATACATAATCAGTTTCTATTTTACCATTTAGTTTTTTTTCAAAATTTGCTTTAAAAGGTTCTGCAAAATCCTTCCTGATTATGAAAACAACTTTTTTAAATCCTGCTTTTATGGCATCATAAATAGAATAATCCATAATAGTTTCTCCATTAGGACCAAAACCTTCAGTTTGTTTTTGACTTCCATAACGGCTTGCCATTCCTGCAGCTAATATTACCAGCGTTGGTTTCATATTTCTTACTTTTATAGTTTAAAGTTGTGCAAATTTAAGCAACCATTTTTTAATGTTAGATTTAGTAAGTGCAAACATAA
Organism: Bacteroidota bacterium; assembly: GCA_018268175.1. GTDB lineage: Bacteria > Bacteroidota > Bacteroidia > Chitinophagales > Chitinophagaceae > Ferruginibacter. The sequence continues at coordinate 4,972 of JAFDXB010000127.1, forward strand.
AAGTTGATAATATTAAGTTCCCTGCAATTGAGCGAAGACAAATTAAATTAGGAATTGCAAGGTTTGATTTAATTCATCCTGTTGTTTCAGGGAATAAACTTTTTAAGCTTTATTATTATTTAAAGGATGCATTGGCTGAAAATAAAAGTGTTACAACTTTTGGCGGTTATTTTTCAAATCACTTAGCAGCAACGGCTTGTGCTTGCAAAGAGCTTGGTATAAAATGTAAAGGTTATGTAAATGGGGAAAAGCCTGAAAATTTATCTGCAACCCTTTTGCATTGTATGCAATTCGGAATGGATTTAGAATTTATATCAAGAGAAGAATATAGAAAAATAAAATACAATGAAATAAAATCATCTTCTATTTTAATTCCGGAAGGAGGATATTCAGAAAAAGGAAAACAAGGAGCCGCATTAATGTACAATTCTATAAAAGATTTAAATGCCGATTTTATTTGCCTTTCGGTTGGTTCAGCAACTACACTTTCGGGAATATTGTCAGTAGCAGGAAGAGAAAAGGTTTTAGCATTTCCTGCCATAAAAAACATGACAGACATACCGGAAAGATTAAATAATTTAAAATGCGAGGTAAAAGATACTTTTGAAATAATTAATGATTATCACTTCGGCGGATTTTCAAAAACAAACCGGCAATTACTGCAATTCATGCAGGAATTTTATGATAATTTCTCAGTAAAAACTGATATTGTTTACACAGGAAAAATGATGTATGGCATTTCAGATTTAATAAATAAAAATTATTTTCCTGATAAAAGTAAAATTGTTGTTATTCACAGTGGCGGCCTTCAGGGGAATCCTGAAAATTTATTTTTATAAAATTATGTGGGTATTTTTGCTGCGCTTACCGGTATGAGAAAGTTTTGTTTTTTATTATTTACTGTTATTTGTTCTATACATAGCAATTGTCAGGATACCTTGCCAAAGTTTACAATTGTAGGAAAAGAAAAAACAGTTATCATCAGTTGGAAAAACAACTATACTAAACCTCTTGCTTCAATAAGTATTCAAAGATCGTATGACAGTTTAAGAAATTACAGTACAATTGGAACAGTGCTGAATCCTCAAAATTTAGAGAACGGTTATGCAGATTTTAATCCGCCATATAATAAAATGTATTACAGAATTTTTATTGCCTTTGAAAATGGAACATATAGCTTTTCAGTTCCGGCAAAACCGATTGCTGTAATTGAACCGGAAGTTGAACCGGAACCTATAAAAAATGAAAATCCTGCTCAGAGTACAGACAGCATTTTTGCGCCTCCTTTGGTAAAAAGGCAGGTATGGCAGGCAGAACCTATGGAAGACCAGGATATAAAAAATCCGGGGATGCCTTCATTAAAAATACCAAAGGAAAATGAAGTTTCATATCCAAGTAAAAGGGTTTATACTAGTAAAGATCAAAATATTATAATTCATATTCCTGATGCTATAATTAAGCATTATACTATCAGGTTTTTTGATGATTCAGGAAAGGAAATTTTTGTATTGAAAAAATTAAGAGAAGATTATTTGATACTTGAAAAAATGTATTTCCGAAAATCAGGATGGTTCACTTTTGAAATTTCCGAAAATGAAAAAATCATAGAAAAGAATAAATTATTTATTCCAAAAGATTCGCCTAAAAGCCTTAGATAATTTCTGCATTAAACAAATCGGCAAAATGTTTAATCAATTTTACTTTAACCTCATTTACACTAATTTTTTTTCCAAGTTCTTTTTCAAGAGATGTAACCTTTTTATTTTGAATACCGCATGGAACAATCATATCAAAATATGAAAGATCTGTATTTATATTAAATGCAAAACCATGCATTGTTACCCATCTGCTGCACCGCACTCCTATTGCACAAATTTTACGTGCATTTATTTTCGATTCAGGCTCAATCCATACGCCTGTTTCACCGGAGCTTCTTTGTCCTTTTATGCCATAATCATTTAGAGTTCTTATTATAACTTCTTCAATATTTCGAAGGAATAATCCAATATCTGTTGAAAATTTTTCAAGGTCAAGAATGGGGTAACCCACAATTTGTTCAGGCCCATGAAATGTAATATCACCTCCTCTGTTAGTTTTGTAAAATTCAATACCTTTTTGTTTAAGCATATTTTCTGCTATAAGCAGATGGCTGATATCGCCGCTTTTTCCTAAAGTAAACACGGGCGGATGTTCACAAAATACAAGGTGATTTTCGGTATTTATTTTAAATGGGTCAAATATATTTTCCTGCCTTGCAGAAATTTTTGTACCTACGTTAAATGAGAGTAGTTCTTCCTGTTTTTGCCAGGCATCGCTGTAAGCAATTCTTCCCCAGTCTGAAAATGTGACTGCCTGTTTATCCACTTCAAATATTTAATTTGCAAAAATAATTGATAAATGATGAACATTCAAGACGAAGGTGAAATTTTATACGAAGTATTTAATATTACGATTGATAAAGGCCAGGAACCTTTGCGTATAGATAAGTTTCTTATGCAACGCATTGAAGGAGCTACGCGGAATAAAATTCAACAATCAATTGAAAACAATCTTGTTCTTGTAAATAACTCATCAATAAAAAGTAATTACAAAGTTCGAGGCGGAGATGTAGTAATAATTTATGATTATAAATCGCCGGAGATTTCAGATATCATTCCTCAGGAAATAGATTTAGATATTGTTTATGAAGATGACGATATAATAGTAGTTGATAAAAAAGTTGGAATGGTTGTTCATCCCGGCAGTGGAAACCCCGACGGTACACTTATAAACGCAATTGCCTGGCATTTAAAAAAAACAAATCCGGAAATTGATGAATCAATATTGCCGAGGTTTGGGTTGGTTCACAGAATAGACAAGAACACAAGTGGATTACTTGTTTTGGCAAAGAATCAAAAAGCTATGAGTAACCTTGCAAAACAATTTTACAACCATACAGTCCATAGAAGATATAAAGCCCTTGTGTGGGGCGACTTTAAAGAAAATGAAGGAACTGTTGTAGCGCATGTAGGAAGGCATTTACGGCACCGCAAACTTTTTACTGCGTATCCTGAAGGAGACCATGGAAAAGATGCTATTACACATTTTACCGTTTTAGAAAGGTTTAATTATGTAACACTTGTAGAATGCCGCCTTGAAACAGGAAGAACACATCAGATAAGAGTCCATATGCAATATATTGGGCATCCGCTTTTTAATGATGATTTTTATGGCGGTGATAAAATTGTATGCGGAACGGTATATACAAAGTACAAACAGTTTGTTGAAAATTGCTTTAAAATCTGCCCAAGGCAAGCATTACATGCAGGTGAGTTAGGATTTGTTCATCCTACAACAAACAAGGAAATGCTATTTCAAAGCAGCCTTCCGGCAGATATAAGTGGTGTTGTTGAGAAATGGAGGAGGTATGTAAATGCAAAAATGTAATTTTTTAATATAGATGCCTATGCCTAAACCTTATTTAGATTTTTTGATTTCTTGATTTTGGATTTCTTGATTTCTTGATTTCTTGATTTTGGATTTCTTGATTTTGGATTTCTTGATTTCTTGATTCAATCGTAAATCTAAAATCGTAAATCTAAAATCTAAAATCAAACAATCGTAAATCGTAAATCTAAAATCTAAAATCAAACAATCGTAAATCGTCAATCTAAAATCTAAAATCACACAATCGTAAATCGTCAATCTAAAATCTAAAATCAAACAATCGTAAATCGTAAATAATTTTTTATTTTTTTATTTCTTGATTCAATCGTAAATCTAAAATCGTAAATCTAAAATCTAAAATCAAACAATCGTAAATCGTCAATCTAAAATCTAAAATCTAAATTCACACAATCGTAAATCGTCAATCTAAAATCTAAAATCACACAATCGTAAATCGTCAATCTAAAATCTAAATTCACACAATCGTAAATCGTAAATCTAAAATCTAAAATCACACAATCGTAAATCGTAAATAATTTTTGATTTCTTGATTTCTTGATTTCTTGATTTCTTGATTCAATCGTAAATCTAAAATCGTAAATCTAAAATCTAAAATCAAACAATCGTAAATCGTAAATAATTTTTGATTTCTTGATTTCTTGATTTTGGATTTTTTGATTTCTTGATTTCTTGATTCAATCGTAAATCTAAAATCGTAAATCTAAAATCACACAATCGTAAATCGTCAATCTAAAATCTAAAATCAAACAATCGTAAATCGTAAATCGTCAATCCTCACCCCCTTCTCCCTTTTTCTCCTCCTCCAGTTCCACCTCTTTTATTTGGGCTGTCAATCTTTCGCTTTTCATACCTACTCTTATAAAACCAAACAA
>JAFDXB010000128.1 GCA_018268175.1 Bacteroidota bacterium
CCTTATCGGGTTGATAATATTTTTTGTTTGATTTTTCCCACTACCTCACCTCTCACTTCAAACTCCGAATTGCCTTAAATGATGGTCAAGGTGCTTCCATAGGGCCTTTCCCCATTCGTTTTGAGAAAGATTGCCAAATTTTGGGTGTGTCGTCATTATTTCTTTTTTGTGTTCTGAAATTTGTCTGACAATATCCGCAAATTCTTTTTTTTGCGTTTCAAATTCTTCTATTGAAATTTTCCCTTTTGCATCATTTCGCTTTAAACCTTTTATGTTTTTTGGAAATTCCGGCTTTAAATAAAGCGCAAATATTTTTAAGGCGTATTCTTTAAATGTGCTTTTTCTTTTAATCTTGTTCCCCTCCAAAACCTGTTTGTTTGTAAAATTGCAATGGTAAAACATTTCAGCAGCATTCATTGAACCCCATAATGGTTTTGTTTCTGCCCAAATAATACTCGACCGCTGAATCAACTTTTCACTTTCAATTTTGTCGAATAATGATTTCATACGTTTTTAGTAAAATTATTTAAAACTTACTTTCTAATTTCCATTTAAACAAGTTTCTACTTTATTGAAAAATTGTCTTAAGAATCCAATTACATTAATATCTAGGGAGCCTAAGCCATCGCTGTTTGAGGGAACTGTTGTAAATATTCTTATGTAAATACCATTTTTTACAACTGTGAAAAACGCCGGCCCAACAACATTTTTCCTTTCTTCGGAAGGAGTACCAATCAAAAATTCCTGATTGTCAATTTTAATAGTCCTTTGGTTTGTTCCCGGCTGCGCATGAAGTCTTGCTGCATTCAACATACACTCAGCGAAGAATTGCTTTTTAAATTTAAAAACCTGCATACTTATTGAATCTGTTCCCTCCTTATTTGTGTACATCATTTCAACAAAGTCAATAACTTTTTTATTCTTACGTTTTCCATTCTCGCATACGGCATCAAAATAATCGAAATTTTCCGCCAACTGTGTGTTTGTATATACCTTCTCATAATTTAATGTTCCGGAAACCAAATGGTAACATTCTGGAATTTTATTTTCAACAAAATTGAGTATTGCTAGTAATGTTAAATAAATCATGATTTTAGGTCTTAAAATTGCAATTGTGTAAAATGTTATCAATAATTAATTTAATTGGTGTAATTTTCCACTAAATTTGCTTAAATGGAATTAAAGTTTATTAAAGAAGTTTTTGATCTCTTGGAGCAATTTCAAAACTCCAATCCTAAATCTAACAATATTTCCGCATTTAAAAAATGGTGTGCAGGAAATAATATTACTATAAACCCATATTGGGAAGGAAAAGAAAATGGACGTTCGGCAGAAAGTATTTTGGCTACTCTTCTTGTAAACATGAGCCATTTTGCAAAAAATTATTTCAGAGCCGTATTACTTAATTCTGTATTTGCTACGCAAGATGAAGTGATCTATCTTATTGTATTAAGATTTAATTCTCCTCTTACAAAGATGGACCTGGTGCGTAAAAATTTTAATGAAAAATCAGTAGGGATAAAAATAATTGACCGTCTTATTCAAAAGGGATGGGTTAAACAAGAATCTTCTGATCTTGATAAGAGGTCCAAAGTAATTCATATCACTAACAATGGAATAATTGAACTGGATAAATTAATGGATAAAGTGCGTAAGGCTTCCACAATTGTTTCAGCGAATCTTTCTGATGATGAGAAAATGCAACTTATTTCTCTCTTGCAAAAGTTGCATGATTTTCATAAACCTATTTATGATAGAAATTTTGAACTTTCAGAATTAATTGAAGGTGCATTGTCTAAACTGAATTAATTTATTATGAAAAAAAGTCAAATTCTTGCTTTTGCAAACCTCTTTGTATTTTTTATTACGATTGCTGTGAACTATTTGTCCAATAGCGGATTTATCAATGGGAATACAATGAAAACAATATCAGATAAGTATCACAATCTGTTTACTCCGGCACCTTACGCATTTTCAATTTGGGGAATTATCTATTTGCTTTTATTCTGTTTCTTGATTTATTCATTTTCAATTTTAAATAATGCCGAGCATGAAATAATCAACAAAATAGGAGTGTGGTTTATAGTTTCGTGTGTGGCTAACTGTTGTTGGGTTTTTGCATGGCTAAATGAATATTTAGGTTTGTCAGTTGTTTTAATGATTGTATTATTTATTTCTTTATTGAAGATAATTCTCAACACTAAAGCTGAAGTTGCTGATCCTCCTTTTAAGGTAATTGCATTTGTCTGGTGGCCATTCGTAATTTACATTGGTTGGATATGTGTTGCATTGATTGCAGATATAGCTGCATTATTAACTCAAATTCAATGGGATGGTTTTGGACTAAGCGAAAACCTGTGGACTAAAATTGTAATTGCAATTGCAGGTATTATTTATCTTCTTCTTACATGGGTAAGAAATATGAGAGAATCAGGCTTTGTGGGCATTTGGGCACTTATTGCAGTTGCTGTTTCAAATAAAGAAACAGATAATTCAATTTACCTAACGGCAATTGCAGTAGCAGTAATAATTGGTATCAGCAGTTTGATACATGGATGGAAAAATTTTAAAGGCTACGGAAATGAGAAAATATATTAATCAATGAGAAAGAGAGTTGCTGTAATTGGGGCCGGTTTTTCCGGAATTGCATCGGCAGCTTATGCTGCACGCGATGGACATGAAGTGCACGTCTTTGAAAAAAATGATACAGCCGGTGGCCGTGCCCGGCAATTTACTTCACCCGAAGGGTTTGTATTTGATATGGGGCCTAGTTGGTACTGGATGCCGGATATTATACAAGATTTTTTTAAAGATTTTGGAGACAGCACAGATTCGTATTTTAAACTTCATTCTTTAAATCCGCAATTTGAAATGGTATTTAAAGAAAGCAAAATTTCGGTTCCTGAAAATTTTGAGGAATTTAAAAATTTATTTGAATCTATTGAAAAAGGTGCTGGTAAAAAACTGGAAGAATTTATGGCTTCTGCGGAATATAAATACAATATCGGCATGAAGGAATTTGTAAACAAGCCATGCTATAGTTGGATGGAATTTGTTTCATGGAAAATTATTAAAAGCGCTTTTAATCTTGATTTGTTAACCAATTTCAGGGATTATGTATCAAGATATTTTAGAGATTTCCGCCTGCGGGCGATGATGGAATTCCCTGTTATTTTTTTAGGAGCATCTCCAAAAAAGATTCCTGCTCTTTACAGTATGATGAATTATGGTGGATACATACTTGGCACAAAATATCCTGAAGGTGGTTTTTACAGTTTGGTAAAGGCTATGAAATCTATTGCAGAATCGCAAGGCGCAAAATTCCATTTCAAAAGCAATATAAAAAGCATTGAGAATACTAAAAGCAAAATTAATATTACTGTTAATTCTGAAAACTTAAGTTTTGATGCAGTTATATCCTCTGCTGATTACCATCATACGGAAACATTACTTAAGTCGGCAAGTGATAAAAATTATGACGAAAAATATTGGCAGAAAAAAACTTTTGCTCCTTCATGCCTTATTTTTTATTTAGGTTTTTCAAAAAAAATCGCCGGCCTTAAGCATCATACTTTATTTTTCGAAAATGATCTTGACAATCATATCAACAGTATTTATAAAAAACCGGAATGGCCTGATAAGCCATTGTTTTATTGCTGTTGCCCTTCGGTTACAGATTCTTCGGTTGCCCCTGAGGGTTATGAGAACGTTTTTCTGTTAATGCCTGTGGCAAACAACTTAAAATGCGATGATACAATTTGTGAAAAGTATTTGGATGATATGATTGAAAGAATTGAGAAGCATACGGGAATAGCACATTTAAAAAATTATATTATTTATAAACGAAGTTATTGTGTTGATGATTTCCGGCAGGATTATAATGCTTATGGTGGAAATGCCTACGGACTTGCAAATACACTTTCACAAACGGCTGTTTTAAAACCATCCATTAGAAATAAAAAAATGAAAAATTTTTTTTATACAGGGCAGCTTACTGTTCCCGGTCCCGGTGTGCCACCTTCAATAATTTCGGGGAAACTTGTTGCAATCGAAATGAACAAAACATTAAAGACACTATAATGAAGAGAATATTTGATGATTTATCTTTTGAGGTTAGCAAAAAAACTACTAAGGCATACAGCACCAGTTTTTCTTTGGGGATTCTTGCTCTAAAGCCTTCAATCCGTTCGGCTATTTATGCCATATACGGATATGTGCGCCTTGCAGATGAAATTGTTGACAGCTTTGAAGGTTATGACAAAAAAAAGTTGTTGCAACGATTAATAGTTGAAACATCTTCAGCAATAGAAGACGGAATATCTATTAACCCAATTCTAAATTCCTTTTGCGAAACTGTAAGGAGATATCAGATACCAAATGATTTGATAAATCATTTTTTACATAGCATGGAAATGGATTTGGTGAAACTTGAATACAACTCTGATTTGTATAATGAATATATCTATGGTTCGGCAGAAGTAGTGGGGTTGATGTGTTTGCATGTTTTCACTGAAGGAAACAAAGAAAAGTATGATACTCTTAAACCTTATGCGATGAAACTTGGATCTGCTTTTCAAAAGGTTAATTTTTTGCGAGATATGAAAGATGATTACAACATTTTGGGAAGATCATATTTTCCCGAAGTAAATTTCAGTGATTTTAGCAACGAAGCGAAATGTAAAATTGAACAAGAAATTGAGAAGGAGTTTTCTATTGCATTACAAGGTATTAAAAAACTGCCGGCATCATCAATGTTTGGTGTTTATCTTGCTTATAAATATTATCTAACGCTTTTTCAGAGAATTAAAAAATGTTCTTCATCGCAAATTCTGCAAAGCAGGATAAGAATTCCTAACTCTCATAAGGCATTTGTTGCTCTCAAAAGTTATGTAAGATATAAAATTGCTATACTGTGAAAGTATTGTTGATGCTGGTTTTGTTCGCAAATATTTCTTTTGCAGCTTTCGGAGAAGTAACTCCCGATTATCTGCGAAGCAATTTTAAAAATGCTGTGACTGATAAAAATTTATGCTTGAAAATGATGAACATGCTTGAGAAGGAAACTGAAAATAGTTTATACAGAGCATATTTAGGCGCCTTGCAAACAGTATGGGCAAACCATGTTATAAACCCTTTTTCTAAACTTTCTACCTTTAACAAGGGAAAGAAGAACATAGAAATTGCTATAAAGAACAATCCGGCAGATGTTGAAATAAGAATTTTAAGATTATCTGTTCAGAAAAATGCTCCCCGTTTTTTGGGTTACTACAAAAACATTGATGATGATAAAAAAATAATAATGCTGAATTTTAATTCAATTAAAAATGAAAATCTTTCAAAAATTGCGAAAGATCTGATTTCAATTTAAACATGAAGTATAACATTAAAAGAGAGCAGCAAATAAACAGTGATATTGAAACGGTATGGGATTTTTTTTCATCACCTTTAAATCTTTCTGCTATATCCCCGGATGATATGAACTTTAAAATTCTCACTGATTTTAAAAACAAAAATATTGAACCGGGAATGCGGATAAACTATTTGGTATCGCCGCTTTTTGGCATTCCTTTAAAATGGCAAACTTTAATAACGCATGTAGAAAAGCACAAAAGCTTTACAGATTTTCAAGAAAAGGGGCCTTACAAATTATGGAATCATTATCATGAGTTTATTCCTAATGAAAAAGGGGTTTTGGTTCGAGATAATGTGGATTATGAATTACCTTTTGGAGCATTTGGAACAATTATGCATAAGTTGGTTGTAAAAAAGAAACTTGAAGAGATTTTTGATTACAGGTTTCGGGTTTTAAATGAATTATTTAACACTGATTAATGAATTTGATTTTAGTTATAATAGTCTTTTTTGGGATGGAAGGAGCTACCTGGTTAATTCATAAATATGTTATGCATGGTTTTCTATGGATACTTCACAGAGACCATCACGATCATAGCAATGAAGGGCCTTTAGAAAGAAACGATCTTTTCTTTTTGATTTTTTCTTTGCCGGCAATATTGCTTATTTTTTATGGTGTGAAAAATAACCTAAGCTATCATTTTTATATTGGCTTGGGAATAACGTTATATGGAATGGCTTACTTTCTTGTGCATGATATTTTTATTCATCAAAGAGCAAAAGTCTTAACCCATACCAACAATCCGTATTTACTCGCTCTTCGCAGGGCACATAAACAACATCATAAGCATTTGGGAAAGGAAGATGGGGAATGTTTTGGTTTTCTTTGGGTTCCTGTAAAGTATTTTAAAATTTATTTTAATCGTAATAAAGAGTAATGAAATTTACTTATTTGCTAATAGAATTTTTCACAATAATCATTTGCTTTATTGCTTCATTTCACAGCAAAATAAAATTCTATAAGCATTTCGGTTCTTTTCTTATCTCATCAGCAATTGTTGCTACACCTTTCATTATTTGGGATGTAATATTTACAGCTAAAGGTGTTTGGTGGTTTAATTTGAATTACACTACCGCCCTTGTAATTGCAGGTTTGCCTATAGAAGAATGGTTGTTTTTTTTCTGCATTCCCTTTGCCTGTGTTTTTACTTTTTTTTGTTTTGAAAAATTCAATCTTCTTAAAAATGTTTCAGTCTTAAATAATGTTATCGTATTTGTTTGCTTTATATTTTTAATTGTTGCGTCCCTTCTTTTTTATCAAAAATCATATACGATTGTAACCTCTGTTTTTACTTTATGTACACTGTTGTATTTGCATTTTATTGCAAAAATTGAATGGCTTGGAAAAGCTAC
>JAFDXB010000129.1 GCA_018268175.1 Bacteroidota bacterium
ACTTCTGCGAGTTGTTGTATGGCGTTTTTTTTATCCCGAAGGGATATAATATTTATAGAAAATTATATTGACGGTATGAGTGCGACCCCTCGGGGTCGAATGTTTGTATCAATCAATGGTTCTATAAATATTTGACCCCTTTAGGGTCTGTCCATTGATTATAAATATATAACCTCTGTGGGTTATTGTATGGCGTTTTTTTTATCCCGTAGGGATATAATGTTTAAAGAAAATTATATTGACGGTATGAATGCGACCCCCTCGGGGTCGAATTTTTGTGGCAATCAATGGTTCTATAAATATTTGACCCCTTTGGGGTCTATCCATTGATTATAAATATATAACCTCTGCGGGTTGTTGTATGGTGTTTTTTTATCCCGAAGGGATATAATGTTTAAAGATAAATATATTGACGGTATGAATGCGACCCCCTCGGGGTCGAATGTTCACTAAAACATTTTATGCTATAAATATCTGAATCCTTCAGATAAATTAATTCAATTTTTCTATATTATTTTACTTATTTATTCCTTCAAGCGTTAGCATGAATGCATATTCAAGAGCAACATTTTTAAGATAATCGAAACGCCCGGATGCGCCACCATGGCCGAACTCCATATTAGTATGCAACAATAAAAGTGAGTTGCCGGTTTTCATGCTTCTTAATTTTGCAACCCATTTTGCAGGCTCAAAATACTGAACCTGGCTATCATGCAAACCTGTAGTTACAAGCATATTAGGATAATCTTTCTTTTCTACATTTTCGTAAGGAGAATAAGATTTCATATAATCGTAAGCATCTTTATTATTAGGGTTTCCCCATTCATCATATTCGTTTGTTGTTAAAGGAATGCTTTCGTCGAGCATTGTATTTACAACATCTACAAATGGCACGGCGGCAATGATGCCATTAAATAGGTCAGGTGCCATATTTGCCACAGCGCCCATTAGCAATCCACCTGCACTTCCGCCCATGGCGTAAAGATGTTTAGAACTTGTAAATTTTTCCCCAATCAAATACTCTGCGGCATTAATAAAATCTGTAAAAGTGTTTTTTTTGTTCATCATTTTACCGCTTTCATACCATTCTCTGCCCATTTCTTCGCCGCCGCGGATATGCGCAATTGCAAATGCAAATCCTCTGTCGAGAAGACTTATGCGGCTTGAACTAAAACTTGCATCCATACTGAATCCATAAGAACCATAAGCATATAACAGGAGAGGTGCCTTTCCATTCTTTTGAAAATCATTTCTATAAACTATGGAAATGGGAATCTTTGTTCCGTCAGTTGCTGTTGCATACACTCTTTCTGTTTTGTAGTCTTCTGCATTAAATCCTCCTAAAACTTCCTGCTGCTTAAGCAGAATTTGATTATGAGTTTGCATATTGTAATCGTATGTTGCCGGTGGAGTTACCAATGAACTATAGCGGTACCTGAATTCAGAAGATGAATATTCGGGATTGCCGGCCGGCGCTGCGGTATAAGCAGCATCATTGAAATTTATATAATGCTCATTGTTTGTTTTGCGATCAATAACCCTGAATTCCACCAGGCCGTTTTTTCTTTCATAAATAACCAAAAAATCTTTGAACTCATCCACACCTTTTACTAAAACATCCGGCCTGTGGCCGATAAAATCCTTCCAGTTTTCTACAGATGTCTTATTTAATGGTGTTTCCATTATCTTAAAGTTCTTAGCATCTTTATTTGTATAAATGAGAAACTTATTTTCAAGGGCCGTAACATTATAAATAACATCTTTCATTCTTGGCTGAAAAACTTTGAAAGCTTCAGTGGGTTTTGATGATTCTATAAACCTTAATTCAGAAGAAAGAGTTCCTTCAGAAGAAATAAAAATATACTTATTGTTCTTTGATTTAAATACTCCTATATAGTTGGTCTTGTCCTTCTCATGATAAACAACAGCATCATTAACACTGTCATCACCAATTTTGTGCTTTTTAATTTTTTCTGAAAGAAGTGTTTCAGGATTATTATATGTATAAAATAAAGTTTTGTTATCTGATGCCCATTCAATATTTCCGTTTGATGATTGTATAATATCAGGAAGGTCTTTCCCTGTTTTAAGATCTTTAATTCTTATAAAATACTGGCGTCGTGAAACTGTATCTGTTGCGTATGCGAGGTAATTATTATCCTCACTTACTTCAAATCCCGAAACGGCAAAATAAGAATGTCCTTCTGCCATTTTATCAACATCGAGAAGAATTTCTTCAGGGGCAGACAGGCTTCCTTTTTTTCTGCAATATTTATAATATTGTTTCCCTTCTTCAGTTCTTGTATAATAGTAATATCCATTTTTAAAAACCGGAACACTTTCATCTTTTTCTTTTATCCTGCTTTTCATTTCATTAAATAAAAGATCCTGGAATTTTTCTGTTCCGGCCATCATTTTTTTGGTGTAGTCATTCTCACTATTCAGGTATGCAATTACTTTTTCAGAATTAGGGCCTTTTTTAAAATAATCTATCATCCAATAATAATCATCGGCAACGGTATCATTATGTATTATTCTTAGATGAGAAATTTTTTCCGCCACGGGCGGTTTAACATCCGGCCACTTTGGGCTTTGAGCGTTTGTCATAACTGAGGTTAAAATTATAGCTGAGGCAAAAACAAAATTAAATTTCATTTTTTTATTTAAAAATAAGAAAATACTCTATCAACTTAAAGTAGAAAGCTAAATAACCGAAGGGCTTGATCAGTGAATTATATATCACAATTAAATGACTGACATAATTTCATTAAGATTGTGTTGGCATAATGATTGACAATCTTACAGAAATTTAATAATCAAAATTATGGCTAAAATTATAGGAATAGACCTTGGAACTACTAACAGTTGCGTTGCCGTGATGGAGGGGAATGAACCTGTGGTTATTGCAAACGATGAAGGGCACAGAACCACGCCTTCCGTTGTAGCATTTTTAAAAAACGGAGAGAGGAAAGTTGGTGACCCCGCAAAAAGGCAGGCAATTACTAACCCACAAAACACTATTTCCAGTGTAAAGCGTTTTATGGGAAGGAGGTTCGATGAGGTTACAGAAGAAATTACTCACTGGAGTTACAAAATTGTAAAAGGTGACAATAATACCGTAAGGATTGACATAGATGGCAGGCTTTATACGCCTCAGGAAATAAGCGCAATGGTGCTTCAAAAAATGAAGAAAACTGCTGAAGCTTATTTAGGCCAGGATGTTCATGAAGCAGTAATTACTGTTCCGGCATATTTTAACGATGCTCAGCGCCAGGCAACAAAAGAAGCCGGTGAAATTGCGGGCTTAACCGTGAAGAGAATTGTTAACGAACCTACTGCTGCTGCTCTTGCTTATGGGCTTGATAAAAAAGGTAAAGACCAGAAAATAGCAGTGTTTGATCTTGGTGGTGGTACTTTTGATATTTCAATTCTTGAATTAGGTGATGGTGTATTTGAAGTAAAATCTACAAATGGCGATACTCACCTTGGCGGTGATGACTTTGATAAAGTTATTATGGACTGGCTTGCAGATACTTTTAAAAGTGAAGAAGGTATTGATTTAAGAAAAGATCCAATGGCTCTTCAAAGATTAAAAGAAGCTTCTGAAAAGGCTAAAGTTGAACTTTCTTCAGGTACTGAAACTGAAATCAACCTTCCTTATGTTACCGCTGTAGATGGTGTTCCAAAGCACCTTGTAAAAAAACTTACACGTGCAAAATTTGAACAACTTGCTGATAAACTTTTTGAAAGATGTTTAAAACCTTGCGAACAGTCACTTAAAGATGCAGGTATTTCCGTTTCGCAAATTGATGAAGTTATTCTTGTTGGTGGTAGCACCAGAATTCCTAAAATTCAGGAAATAGTTGAAAAATTCTTTGGAAAAAAAGCTAACAGAAGTGTAAACCCTGATGAAGTTGTTGCTATTGGTGCAGCTATTCAGGGAGCGGTTTTAAGTGGTGATATTAAAGATGTATTATTACTCGACGTTACTCCATTGAGCCTTGGTATTGAAACAATGGGTGGCGTTATGACCAAACTTATAGAAGCTAACACAACCATTCCAACAAAAAAATCGGAGGTGTTTTCAACAGCGAGTGATAACCAACCCGGTGTTCAAATACACGTTTTGCAGGGTGAAAGGCCAATGGCAAATCAAAATAAAAGCCTTGGAACATTTAATCTTGACGGTATTCCACCGGCACCACGCGGTGTTCCACAAGTGGAAGTAACTTTCGATATAGATGCCAATGGTATTCTGCACGTAAGTGCAAAGGATAAAGGCACAGGAAAAGAACAAAAAATTAGAATTGAAGCAGGTAGCGGCCTTACTAAGGAAGAAATTGAAAAGATGAAAAATGATGCTAAGGCAAATGAAGCAAGTGATAAAGCTGAAAGAGAAAAAGTAGATAAGATAAATCAAGCTGACAGCCTTATTTTCCAAACTGAAAAACAATTAAAGGAATACGGCGATAAAGTAACCGGCGATAAAAGAACAGCAATTGACAGTGCTCTTGAAAAATTAAAAGCTGCTCACAAATCTCAGGATGTAGCCCAGATTGATTCTGCTACCGCAGAATTAAATACTGCATGGACAGCAGCGAGTGAAGAAATGTACAAAGCTTCTCAGGGGCAGCCCGGAGCCGAACAAAATGGCCATGCAGGTGGTTCTGAACAGCATCAGGATGCAGCAGGTGGCGATAATGTTACAGATGCTGAATTTGAAGAAGTAAAATAAAGTTGTTTTTCTTATAATGAAATGCTGCAATTTTTTTGCAGCATTTTTTTTAATATCTTATTTGTTCTTTTTCGCTGTAATAAATCTTTCTTTTCGATTTTGGCAGCACTTCCATAGTTACTTCATAACCATCTTTTGTATGA
Source organism: Bacteroidota bacterium (assembly GCA_018268175.1). Classification (GTDB taxonomy): domain Bacteria; phylum Bacteroidota; class Bacteroidia; order Chitinophagales; family Chitinophagaceae; genus Ferruginibacter. The sequence goes on from JAFDXB010000129.1 coordinate 4,879, forward strand.
TTTTTCTTATAAACATTATATCCGGTTAATTTACCATGCTTTTCAAGCTGGTTAAAAAATTCCCTTGCATATTTTTTTACAGTACTAATAAGCAGGTCAATTTTTTTTTCAGGAATTTTTCCTGTTTTACTTTTCGGATGAATCCCGCTAAGGTACAGCGATTCATTTCTTATTATGTTTCCCACTCCTGTAAAAATTTCCTGATTCATCAAAACATCATCTATTTCTTTGTCGGCAACCTTTAAAAGCAAATTTTTTACATGCTTTGCGCTAAAATGCCTGCTTAAAATATCTGTTCTTGAATCATATAATTCAGTAAGTTTTTCTTTAAATTTTACTGCTTTAACAACATAACAATTCATTTCCCCATTTGAGAATTCCAGAAAAAAGGACCTGTTTGATTTTGTTTGTTTATTAGTGAAAATCTTACCGAAAAGCCCAAGGTGCAGCCTTACTGTGCCGTTTGAAAATATGAGGAAGAGATATTTTCCCCAGGTATGAATATCAATTAGTTTTTTGCGTTCAAGCCATTTAGTTTCCATTGG
>JAFDXB010000012.1 GCA_018268175.1 Bacteroidota bacterium
ACAAGAATTCTGATAACTTCAACAACAACCAGTGGGCCATGATTATAATTTTTATCAAGCCATAACTCTTTATAGGCCTGAGTGTCGGGTTTTTTCACCATAAATGCAAGCAGGAAAGGAGAAGCGGCAGCTAATGAAATTACTAGTGTTGCTAATCTGCTGATATGAGAGTTATCAAAAATGCTGAACATTAAAGGCAACAAGAATTTAAGCGATAAAAGCATTAAGGCTATTAGTACAATGCCATTCGTTGCAGATATTCTTGAATATGATTTCATTACTGCCTTCCAGTTGCTTTCAGTATGAATTTTTTGAGTTCCGACAGAATAATTATTTAAGCGCCGAACCCATTTTGCCGGAATAAATTTTACGAGGTAATTGTAAAAAGGTTCCGACCATTTAATTAAGTACGGAGTGGTAAAAGTTGTTATTGCAGAAGCGCCTACAGCAACAGGAAATAGAAAATCAGATATCACTCCGAGCGACAAACCAAGAGTTGCAACAATGAAAGCAAATTCACCGATTTGCGCCATACTCATTCCCACCTGAATTGATTGTTTTAACGGTTGCCCCGAAAGCAATGCTCCTAGTGTAGTACTAAATAATTTTCCGAACAGCGTGAGTAATGTTACAAATATCACAGGCCATTTATATGTAACAATAGCTTCAGGGTCTATCATCATTCCTACTGATACGAAAAACACTGCGCCAAAAAGATCTCTTACAGGTTTTATAAGTTTTTCTATTCTTTCGGCAGAGGTAGTTTCAGCAAATATTGACCCCATTATAAAAGCGCCCAATTCAGCCGAAAAGCCTATTTGAACCGCTAATACAACCATCCCTAAACATAGTGCGATTGATAAAATTAGAAGGCCCTCTTCATCTAAAAGTTTTTTTGATTTTTTTAAAAATGTAGGTAAAAGAAATATGCCCGCAATAAACCAAAGAGCGAGAAAAAAAAGAAGTTTTAATACCGTAAAAAGAATTTCTGTTCCTTCAAATTGTTGGGTAACAGCTATGGTTGAAAGAAGTACCATCAGTAATATCACTACGATATCTTCTACAACCAAAACTCCTATTACAATTCTTGAAAATTGCTTTGTTTTAACACCTAATTCTTCAAATGCCCTGATGATAATTGTAGTTGAAGAACTAGCTAACATTCCACCCAAAAACAAACTGTCCATTGTGCTCCAGCCTAACATCTTTCCCAAAGCGTAACCTGTAACAGTAATAAAAATTATTTCAACTAAAGCAGTAATGCTTGCTGAACCGCCGACTCGTATCAATTTTTTAAAACTAAATTCCAGCCCCAGGCTGAATAGAAGAAATATAACACCAATTTCAGCAAGCGTGCTAATGTTGTCTTTATCTACAACAGTAGGCATATAGGAAAAATGCGGCCCTACAATAAAACCGGCAATTATATAACCAAGCACCAGCGGCTGTTTTATAATACGAAATATTAATGTTACTACAGCCCCGGCTATTAGAATAAGGCTGAGATCTGCAATTAATGCAGGAAGATGACCCATTGTAATTTACTTTGGTCGGAATATACAAAAAGAGATTAAAAAAAATATTTTTTTATTAAAAAATGCAAAAATGGATTTAGTTGGGTTGCAAATCTGTTACAACAGCATAATGATCACTTCCTGAGTTTATTATTCTTGTTGACTGAAGAACATTAAATTTTTTGTCCGAAAAAATATAATCTATACGCAGTGTTGGAGATATTCTACTGAAAGTTCTGCCAAGACCTGAACCTTTTTTCAGCCAGGCATCCTGAAGGTTACCTTTAATACATCTGTAAGCATAACTGTTCGGCACATCATTCAAATCAGCAGTAAATATCACAGGATAATTACTTTCAGAAATAATTTTTTGAACAATTCTTATTTGCTCATTTCTGTTTTGATATCCGTTCTTTAATTTTCGCACCAAACTTTTGCTTCCTTTAATAGCATCAGGGTCAGCCCTTTTTAAATTATTCAATACTCTGTATTCATTTTGTTTAAAGCCCGGGCTTTGAAGCCTGGAAGTAATCACTTTAAATTTATTATTGTTCTTAGTAATTGTTGCAGCTATTACACTTCCGGCAAAATCGCCGGGATAAGTAATTTTTTCAAAATCCGATAATTCATATTTACTGAAAATTATGCTTCCGCTGAAAAAGAAATCTTCTTTCACTCCGTTATCGTTTGAGAAGAACCGGTATTTGTATCCCATTGTCCGTGAAATAGAATCCATGAAATTGTAATGGCCATCCGGCACTTTTGATGTAAGGAATTCCTGAAGGCATACAATATCTGCATTAGAATTTTTTATTGCATCTAAAATTTCAAGATTTTTAATAATTGCTTCCGTGGTATCCTTGGCTAAAAGATTCATTAATCCCACATTCCAGGTTAAAACTCTTATAGTGTTTACATTTTTAGAATAAGAAAATTGAGATTCTTTATTAAAAGGAAAATACTTTAATGCAACAGGCAAGCACAGTATAATTGAAATAAGTGAATATTTTAAATACATTCTTTTTATTGCCAGCCAGAAAAAAATAAATAAAATATTTATCAATAAAATTATCGGTAAAGCCAGCGCTAATGAGGCTATATACCAAAACTCCCCGGCATTTATAAAATAAGAATAAGCACTTAGAAATAATATTATAATAGATAATGCGTTTACATAAAGCATTATTTTTATAAAAATTAACCTGAAGTTCATTGTCAAAAATTGAATGCAAAGGAAAGATTTTTATTGAATGGATTCTTTTGTTTTATAGATTTATGTTTTAATATTTTTTAAATGGATTGGATAAGTATTTTAAAATGCCCCGTTACCGGTGCTAATCTCAGGATTCTGACAGACAATGAAATCACGGAAATTAATAATAAAGCTAACTCGGGGAATTTGTGGCAGGCTGATGGAAAACCAATGCAATCTACAATAACAAATGGTTTAACCGGACTTGACGGTATGTATATTTACCCAATTGTGAATGAAATTGTACTGTTATTGAGAGACCTTGCTTTGGTTGATTCGAAAGAAAAATTACTTAATGATGTTTTAAGTGATGATAAAAAACTTGTAAAAGACTTTTACGATAATCGCGGCTGGCATACCACAGAAAAAGGTGATTATGAAGACGCAGATATTTTTGAAGATCTCAGGCCTTTTGCACAAGAGTATATTAAAAAATGTCATGACCGTGTTAGCAGGTATTTAAATAAAAGTGGTACATATATGATTGATGCTGCTTCCGGAGCTTTGCAATACCCTGATTACCTTCAGTATTCTGAAAATTATAAATACAGAATTTGCGTTGACCTTTCTTTTCAGGGATTAAGTGAATGCAAAAGAAAATTAGGTGACAAAGCATTGTGCCTTTTGTGCGATATGACTAACCTGCCAATTAAAGATAACGTGGCTGATGGTTTTGTTTCACTGAATACTATTTACCATATTCCAAAAGACGAACAGATAAAAGCGATAACTGAGCTTTACCGTGTTTTAAATTCCGGTGGAAAGGGAGTGGTAGTTTATGATTGGTACAAACATTCTCCATGGATGAACATTTCGCTGCTTCCGTTTAGAGCCTTTAAATATTTTAAAGTGAAATCAGCAAAGCTTTTTGCCGGTGCAAAAGGAAAGCAGCCCGGAAAAATGCTGTATTTCTATGCTCACAATTATGAATATTTTAAAAAGAACCTCAAAATACCTTTTAAGCTTGTTTGCTGGCGTTCTGTAAGCGTTACCTTCATGAAAGTGTATGCTCATTCTTGGCTATTCGGTAAGAAGATGCTTGATAAATTGTATAAAATGGAAGATGAACAACCCGAAAAGTGCGGGCTTAAAGGTGAATACCCAATGTTTGTTTTTGAAAAGAAATGATTTATTTTTTCTCGGGCTCAAGATGATATGAATGTTCGGTAGCTACCGATAATTCATTTGCTTTTTTTGCCTTAAACAATGATGCAAACTGCAATACCATAAATTTTGGTATATGAAGCAATGCCATATATAACTTTTTCTCCGCTTTTAATTTTATTAGTGCGTTTATAAAACCTATTACAAATACTACAAGTAAAATTGACCAAACAATTGCAAGAGAAATATTTGTAAATAAATTTATAATCAACATTAAACAACAAAGGGTAACCAAAATAAACAATGGAGGCCTGAAAAGAATAAACCCGTATAAAAATTGATTAATGCTAAAAGATTTTATTCCTTTCCACATGAGGTTTAAGGAATAATGAAAATATTTGAACCATGTATTATTCCAGCGGGCACGCTGTTTTACAAGCTGATTCGGGTCGGCAGTTTTCTCATCATAAACCACTGCATCTTTTGCAAAAGCAATTCTTAAGTTCCTAGACAGAATTTTATTCTGTAATACTTTATCAAAACCTGCACCGCTGGTGTTTGAATTTCCGAGGCACTCGCGGTATAATTCTGTGGTGAAAGCCATTCCTGAGCCGGAAAGCATAGCAGAGGAACCTATTCCAAATAAAACAATTCTGTCGTACAATAAATAATATAATTCATTAATTGCATCAAGGCAGGCATAAACAGTGTTATGATTTTTCGCTTTTCTAACTCCTTGCACTGCCTGAAACCCTTGCCTGAAGTACACTTCAAGGCCGTTTAAGTAATTTGGCTGAACAATATTATCGCTGTCTATAATAGTTACAATATTATGAGGCCTCACAAAATTATCTATTGCATAGAAATGCGATTTTATTTGATTTTTGAGAACTACCACAGGATGCAAGACGCTTAATTTATTGTCGGTTTTATGATAGGAATACCCCTCACAATCATCTGCAACCACATAAACATGATAATTTGGATATTTTAATTGTAACAGCGAATCAATTACATTATTAAGATTTCCGGTAAACTTATACGCAGTAACAATAATTCCATAATCGTTATTAGGTGTAATGTCAGCCAAAGGCTGAGATTTAGGCTTTAGTAAATAAATGATGTACGACAATACCGGAAAAATAAGTATCAATGCAAGGATTGCCTGAACGAAATACCAGATATATAGCAAAATATTAATGATAGTTTGAAATTTTAGAAATGAAATTATGATAATTCCGAGAAGGAAGAATTTTTAAAATTCCAGGCAACTGCTTTAAGATAAGTTTTTAAAGCTTTGATTTTTCCTTTAACTAAATATTGAACAACATTTTTTGGAAAAGTAGCAAGTGCATAAAACCCAATAAAACCAATTAATTGAAAAGTGTTGCAATTACGCCTCATAAACAAAATTCTGTTTCTGTTTAAATAGTATAATTTTAAAAGGCTTTCTTTTCCAACTGACAACGATTCTTTATGAAGGATAAATGCATTAGCCTGATAAAATATTTTGTATCCGGCATTAATTATTCTCATACTCCAGTCCCATTCTTCGTAATATAAAAAAAAGCGTGAGGGAAACATTCCGGCTTTTTCGGCAACCTCTCTTTTCACCATCATTGCGCAACCATGGGCGCCATTTGTTATACCTGAAATATTGAATTGCCCTTCATCTTTTTGACCGCCACCCACAGATGTAGTTCTGCCGGTAAGCATATTCATTTTATTAAAACCGGCATATTGAATAATGCCGGGATTGTGATAATATAAAATTTTGGGACAGGTAACGCCAATTTTAGGATCACAGGAAAATGGTTCAAGAAGTTGTTCAATTAAAGAGGGGTTTAATTCTGTATCGTTATTAACGATGAAGAAATAATCCCCTCTTGCTTGTTTCATACCCCAATTATTTCCTGCTGCAAAGCCCAGATTTTTATCACTAATTAAAACCTTAGTGTTTGGGAAATTGAAAGATTGGATTTTTGAAGCGGGATTAATATCTGAGTTCATATCACAAACCAAAATCTCATAGTTCTTATAAGTCAGGTTTCTCGAACTTTCAAGAAACTCGCAAGTAACTTCGGTTTGGTTCCAGTTTAAGGTGATGATAGAAACCAGCGGTTGGTTCTCCTTGTTCATGATTTATTAACGAACAAATCAAACATTTGTTTTCTGTAATAACACAGAAGGGGTTTTCCAAATTATTTTAAGATCACCTTTTAATGATGAATTTCTTGCATATTTAATATCAAGCGACATTCTTTCAGAAATGCTCATATCATCTTTTCCTCTTTTTGTTATCTGCCATAATCCGGTAATTCCGGCAGGAGCCATAAACCTTTCTGCAAATTCATTTGTAGTAAGAGAGTTAGCTTCGTATAATGGGAGAGGGCGATTGCCTACAATACTCATGTCACCAATCAGAACATTAAAAAGCTGAGGAAGTTCATCGAGGCTTGTATTTCTCAGAAATGAGCCCAGGCGAGTAATGCGTGGGTCATCTTTAACTTTAAAAAATTTCGGCCCTTTATCATCGGCCTTATACATATTTTGTTTCGAAAGTTCTGCAATTTTTTTATCTGCATCAACCACCATTGTGCGGAATTTAAAAAATTTAAAAACTTTAAAGCCTTTACCGGCCCTGTTTGCACAATAAAATATGGGCCCTTTTGATTCTAATTTAATTGCAACAGCAATGATTAAAAAAACAGGAAGGCACAACACAATTGCAATGGAAGATAATAATATGTCAAGTGTTCTTTTGGCAAAGCAAAATTTACATCCTGCATCTAAATCTGCTTTTTTATTTTTCACAACAGAATATTCTTTAATTTTTTTAAGAAAATCTGCTTTTTCCGGAAGTGAAGAATAATTTGTGGAAAGATTTACAACATCATCTGCAAGTTTTCTTTCAAAAATACTTTTGATCTGTTGTTTGGTTAAATTTTCAGCATTATAAATAACCGGGATATAAATTGAAATATTGTTCTCCACCCAATTTTTAAAATTCGAAAGAATTTCTGAATTCAATGGAAGGTCAATAACAATAAGCCCGGGAAATTCTCCTGCTATTTCCAGTTCGGTTAATAATTTTTTTGCTGTTGCAAAATTTGCTACGTAGTAGCTTTCTGAATAAAATGAGTGATATTGTTCTGATAATTTGCGGTCGTCTTCTATAAAAAGAAAAGACTGGGTTTGTGGTTTTTCCTCATTAACGTGATAAAGATCTTTAGTAAGCATAATCTATAAATATATGAGGTGTAAAAAATTAGGGCATTAAAATATGTTTAGGTGAAACAAAGTTTTTCTTTTTTTAGGTGGAACTGAGCCATTCTCGTAGATAAGGTCTTTTACTTTGTCTGATAAATAAACCGGGTCGAATGGTTTTGTTAGAAATAATGAAGCTCCCAGTTCAACAGTTTGATCTTTTAAACTTGGATCATCGGAGTTGGAAATGACTACTGTCGGGATTTTATTAAAAACTTCACTTGAAGACATATGCTTCAGAAGTTTCATGTTATCTGAATTTGAATCAGGTATATTTAAAATGATAAGGTCTTTATCACTTGCCGTTTGCATTTGAGCAAAGGCTTCCACACTATTACCTACAGAAGTAACAGTGTAATCTTTTTTTAATACAGAACTGATAACGTAACTAATGGCGCTGCAATCTTCTATTGTTAATATTTCTTTCTTCATCTCTAAAGTATTTATTTCTTAAAACAATCTTTAAGGTCCTCGGTTGGAATAGGAAATAAATTAAATGCCAGTTTTAAAAACTAAGATATCAGGATGAAGTTTTTTGAAGGATAAGATGGAAATAAAACAATCCATCGGAAGGATGATCAGGACGTAAAGTTATACATAATTTTTTTTAATCAAAATTTTATGTAAACTTTTTTTTAGAATTTTTTTTATGCAGCTCTGTTCGCTTTTTCCCATAACACAGATTGTGTTTTATTTATAAAGCGGAAAAAGCCGAAATACATCGCCACATTTATAAATACAAAATAATAGGGAATATACAGAAGTTTTACTTTAATATTTTTAAGAGTAAACAACCATCCTGCGAAAGCAGCCAGGTAAAATGCTGTTTGCAATAAAAGCATTACCAGGTATAGGTTTTCATGGGTTTGAAAATAAATTATTGCATTCAATAAATATACTAAAGGAAGAAGCGGCGGGCAAACTATCCACCTCAATACACGGTGCGATATATATTGGAAACTTAATTTGCCGTATTTAAAAATATTTAATAGCGGCAAAAGCATTAAAACCGACTGAATTCCGCCGGCACCAATTCGTATTTTGCGTTTTTGCTCATCTTTTATGCTTGCAGAAGGAAGTTCGGAACTAAAAGCCTCCGGATCGTAAACAACTCTGTAGCCTTGCTTGCACAAATTCATTGATAAAATAAAGTCATCTAATAAAATATTTGGTTCCACAGGTTCATATAAATCTGTACGCATTGAAAATAATTCGCCGGCAGCGCCAACCACAGTATAAAAATCTGAATCTGCTTTTTTTAAAAACGATTCATATTTCCAGTAAATCCCTTCACCGGCGCCGGCAGCATGGTCTGTAGAATACATATCTGCTATTTTCTTTTCTCCCGAAACCGCCGCCACTTCAGGGTCTTGATAATGGCGCACAATATTTTTTATACAATTTTTATTTAAAAAAGTATTTGCATCACAATACACAACTATAGGCGTTTTAACGTAATTCATTGCCCGGTTAATTGCAGCAATTTTTCCTCTTCTTTCATCTTCATGCAAAAGTGTAATCCCGGAATATCTTTTTATTATCTCCGGCGTTTTGTCGGATGACCCATCGGTAATGAAAATTATTTTAAACTTATCTGAAGGATAATCTATTTTAAAGGTGTCAGAAATTTTAGCTTCAACAATTTTTTCTTCATTATATAATGCAACAACTAATGTAACCTCCGGTTGAAATTCAGGATCGTAGTGCGTTTTACGTTTGCCAAAAAATAAATTCCTGAGTTTTAGCAATATATATATAAGTAAGCCGTACCCAACATAACTATAAATTATAATTGCGGTAAATAACCAGAAAAGAACCTTTAGAACGGCCATTAACGTTAAGAAATTTATTTAATATTTAAACGGCGGCAAACTTAAAATATTATAGCCTTATAAATTGTTTTAAAAAAATATTTGTTTTAGTTTGGAATTGAATTTTTTTTTTCTATTTTCGCATACTCAAACACAAGAAATCCCTCTCCTCGTAAAGCCTTTTTTGCACATCCATCATATCTTTTGATCGCATTTTTTAATGCTTAAAATCTGCTTTCCAATCATCCCCTGTGATTCCATTCAAATTTTAAATTTTTAAGGGATGAAAAATTTTTTTACCTCAGTAATCGTTTTCGTTTTATGCTTTGCTGTTTCATCAGTATTTGCACAATATCAGTATGGTGTTAATCCTGCTGATCCGGACGTTATTTTTACACAGTCTAACAGGCCTGCTGTTCCTCCTTACGGCAATAATAATATTGTGAAGTGGGGCCACACTAACAGGCTCGGCTGGAACCCTTATGCCAAAGGGTACAGGTCTTATCTTTATCAGGGAATGGCCTTCAGGCTAAAATTCCCAAAAACTTACCAGCCTAACGTTGCGGATGGTAAAAAATACCCTCTTTTTATATTTTTCCATGGGATGGGTGAAAAAGGCGATGTTTACGACAACGAATACCAGTTATTGCACGGAGGTGAAATTCACGCCGACAGAGTGAACGACGGTACATTTGACGGTTACTTGTTTTATGCTCAAAGCCTTGAAGGTTATTCACAGGGCCTTTTCGGTAGAATATCTGATGTTATTGATTCCCTTGTAACTTATTATAAAGTTGATATTGACAGAGTAATTATAAGTGGCCTTTCTTCCGGAGGCCAGTCTGCATGGGAATTTATGCAGTCTCCGGCTTATGCCAAAAAAGTTGCCGCTTCTCTTCCTATAAGTGCTGCTTCTACTCTTTACCCTCAATATTTTCCTAATTATATTACTGTTCCTATTTGGGTTTCAAATGGCGGGCAAGATGGCGCTCCTGCAGCTTATACAGTTACAGAAGTAATAAACCAGTTTAGAAATCTTGGTGGAAATTTACGCCAGACATTTTTCCCGGATCTTGGTCATGGCGTTTGGAATGATTTCTGGGCCACTCCCGATTATTTTACAACTCTTAGTACTTACAATAAAACCAACCCGCTTATTTATTTCCAAAGAAATGAATTTTGTCCTAATGATCCGGTGAATGTGAAAATTGGTGTTCAGCCTGATTTTTATGCTTATGAATGGCAAAAAAACGGTAACCCAATTCCCGGTGCTACCGGAAGTTTTATACAAGCTACTGATTATGGCACGTACAGTGTTCGTTTTAAAAGAACTGCATCGTCTGCCTGGTCAGATTGGTCGCACATACCTGCTGTAATTTCTCAAAAGCAGGGAACGGTTTCTCCTCCAATTCAAATTGACGGGTTGTTCAGTAATGTACTACCATCTCCGGACGGAGCTACATCTACACCATTAAAAGTGCCTAATAATTTCGTTTCCTACGAATGGAGAAGAATCAGCGATAATGCACTTGTTTCTACAGATTATAAATACAATGCTCCCGTTGGCCAGTACAAGGTGAAGGTTACTGAACAATACGGTTGCAGCAGTAATTTTTCTGATGTTTTTTCAGTAATAAATTCAACCGGTACAAACCTTCCCGATAAGGCTACAAACCTTTCTGCTATTGCAGTTTCTTCAACTGCGGTTTTGTTAGACTGGAACGATAACCCAACTCCGGCTAACAATGAAACTGCATTTGAAATTTACAGGTCTGAAAGCCATGGAACGGCTTACAAAATGGTTGGAAAAGTAGGAGCAGACATAATTACATTTACTGATAATTCTGCTGTAGCAAATACAAAATATTTTTATGTTGTAAGAGCAATAAATAATAACGGCGCTGCGGGATTAAGTTCAGAAGTTTCAGTTACTACAAAAAGCGATATTACTGCACCTACAGTACCAACAGCACTATCCGTTGACGGTACCGGCAGAAATTCTGTAAACCTTTCCTGGAACCCTTCAACAGACGATGCAGGGGCGGTTAAATATGAAGTATATGTAAACGGAGTAAAAAGTTATATTACTTCTAACACAGAGTTTACGGTAAATAACCTTACCTATCTTCAAACATATTCTTTTTATGTAAAAGCCCGCGACCTTTCAGGCAACCTCTCTGCGCCAAGCAATGTAGTTAATGCAACTGCTGCTCTCGCAGGATTAAGCTATAAATATTATGAAGGCGATTGGTCTGTTTTGCCTGATTTTAATTCTTTAACTCCTGTTACCACAGGAAATTCAGCAAACGTAACTATTACACCACGTTTAAGAGATGATCAATTTGGATTTTTATGGCAAGGCTTTATTAAAATTCCTGCCAATGGAACATATACTTTTGAAACACGCAGCGATGATGGAAGTATGTTGTTTATCGGAGATTATTCTGCAAATGCAACACCAGTTGTAAACAACGATGGATTGCATGGTGCTGATTATGCAAGCGGTTCAATCTATCTTACAAAAGGTGTTTATCCTTTTGCAGCTACATTCTTTGAGCAGGGTGGTGGAGAAGTAATGGAGATATATTGGAAATGTATTTCCGCAGGAATATTAACAAGAACAGCAATACCGAATTCTGCTTTCTCGGATAATGTTACAATTCCGGTAAACCAACTACCTGCTTCACCCATTGCCTTAACGGTAACTTCAGTGGATTATAAAAGCATAAATGTTAGCTGGACAGATAAAAGCAACAACGAAACAGGATTTGAAATTGTAAGAGCAACTAATGTTGCAGGACCCTTTGATCCGGTTGGCCTCGTTAATGCAAATGTTACTTCATTTAAAGACTCAATCGGGCTTCAGCCTTCAACAACTTATTATTATAAAGTACGTTCAGTAAACAATTCCGGAAGTTCAGATTTTGTTGGTGAAATTCAGGCAAGATGGTCGTTTGATAATAATTATTCTGATTTGCCGGGATACAACAGAAACCTTACTCCTGTTAACACTCCTTCTTTTACAACAGATAAAAAAGAAGGCACTCATTCAGTTTCACTTAATGGCACAAATGAATACATAGATATGTCGTTCAGTTCAGGTAAATCTTTCCCAAGCGACAGCTATGGAACCAGAACAATTGCTTTATGGATGAAACCAACATCAGCAACAGTAAGTGCAACAAATAAAGTTGTTGTTGAGTTGGGCGGAAGTGATAATGGAATGGCAATAAGATTTAACAGCAAATCTCTGCAGGCGGGTATTGCAAGGAATAATACACGTTCTACAGCATCTGTAACAAACGTGCTTACAAGCAGTTTATGGAACAATAATTCCTGGAACCATGTAGCTGCTGTTTACACAGGAACTCAACTTAAACTTTATATCAATGGCGTTGAGGCAGCCTCAGCAAATCTTTCAACACCTTCTACAACTGTTTCGGGTTCTACTTCACTTTCAAGAATTGGATCTACAAACGGAAGTAATGCGTTCAATTCATTAAATTCATATTATGCAGGAAGTGTTGATGAACTTCAAATTATAAATGAAGCTCTTGATCCAATTGCAATTGCAGCTTTAATGAATCAAAATTACGGACTTGCAACAACTGCGGCTTTGCCTGCATTACCTGCGGCTCCAACAAATTTTGCCGCAACTGCAGTTTCTCAATATAAAGTAAATATTTCGTGGACTGATGCTTCTTCAAATGAAACAGGATTTGAACTTTACCGTTCTGTCGGCACTTCAGGAAATTTTAGATTAATTAAAGTATTGGCTCCAAATTCCACATCATACCAAGATGAGAATTTGTTTGCAAACACTAACTACTATTATAAAGTTCGTGCAACAGGTATTGGCGGTAACTCTGCTTACACAGCAGAATCAATGGCACGAACTCTTAACACAACTCCTGCAATTGACCAGCAGGTTGATTTCAGCGTTCGCTATGGCACACAATCATCAGTAACTATTAATGCAACTGATGTTGATGGCGAAGCGCTAACAATGAGCGTTCAGGGCCTTCCTTCTTTTGCAACATTCAATTCAGGCAACGGAACAATTACCCTTAATTTCAGTCCTTCTTTAGCAAACGCGGGTTCTTACCCTGTAACTGTTAAAGCTGCTGATGGAAATAGCGGAGTTGCTCAAACAAGCTTTGTTGTTACTGTTAGCGCCAACTATTCTCCGGTAATTACGCCGGTGGCGGATGCGAGCATCAACGAAGGAACATCAAACAACATTTCACTTATCGCAAATGATGCCGATGGAAACTCAACGCTTGTTTGGAGTTATGTATCAGGACCGTCGTTTGCCGGTATCACTGCAAATTCAAATGGCGTTGGCACGTTAACCGTTACACCGGGATATGCTGATGCGGGTACCTATGTTGTAAGAGTGAAAGTTGTTGACGGAAACGGTGGTGTTGCATTTACAAACGTTAATGTAACTGTAGTAAACACAGATCCAACGGCTGAAACAATTTACATGAGCACAGTTTATCAAAGTGCTCCTGCGCCGGCGCCATGGAACAATCTTTATAATGTAACCACTAACAATTTAAAAAACAGCAACGGTGTTACCACTACCGTGGGAATTCAATTCCTTGGAACACCTTGGAATGCCGGTGATGCAGGTGCGGTAACAGGCAACAATTCAGGTGTTTATCCTGATGCTGTTATCCGCGATTATTTCTGGTTCGGAATATATGGCGCTCCTGAAACAGTTGATTTCAAAATCACAGGACTTACTCCAACAAGCCCTTACAACGTAACTTTATTTGGATCAAGTGCATGGAGAGGCGCCGGTAATAACGGAACAACAATTTATACTATCAACGGAGTCGCTAAACCACTTTATGTTGATAACAACAATCAAAATACAGTAAGCTTCACCAGCATAATGCCTAACAGCAATGGCGAAATAACTGTAAATATGAGCAAGGGTGAAAATACTCCTTATGGAATGGTTAATGCTATTGTTTTGGCTAAACCATTTAATGACGGTACTACACCAATTGCTGCAGCAAACCTTTCTGCAGAAGGCCTTACAAACGGAACTATTAAGCTTACATGGGATGATATGGCTTACAATGAAACTAAGTATGTTGTTTACCGTTCATTGTCTCAGGCTGGCCCATACACTGCTTTAACTCCGGATGCCGCTGCAAATGAAACATCTTATATTGATGCAACTTCATTTACAAATACTACTTACTATTACAAAATTCAGGGAGTAAATGAAAATGGTGTATCTGCATTCTCAAATATTGCTTCTGCAACATCATCAAATAAACAACCTGTAATAACTTTAATTCAAGATGTAACAATGTCATCTTCTGTTTCAACCACAGTTCCGGTAGTAGTTACAGATCCGGGAGATATTATTTCTATTGATGTTACAAACCTTCCTCCTTTTGCTACGTACCAAAATACCGGAAACGGAACAGGAACTATCAGTTTTAACCCAACAATTGAGGATGCAGGAAATTATTTCAATATTAAAATAGCTGCTACTGATAACTACGGTGGTGTTGCAGTTCAAACATTCAACATCACAGTTCTAAATCCATTCTTGCGCCAGGTATATATTAACTTCGGAGGTTCAGGCAGAACGCCGCAGCCAAGCCCATGGAATAACTTCCTTTCATGGCCTTATGCAAATTATCCTATCAGCGACCTAATTGATAATGCAAAGGTAAATACCGGTTTTTCAGTGAAATTATTGTCGCAGTGGGATGGTGAAATGGATCTTGGTATGATTACAGGTAACAACTCAGGTATATTTGCAGACAATGTTATTAAGTCAAGTATATTCTCTTCATCATCTGCACCACGAGTTATTCAAATTGATGGTTTAAAAACTTCAAGATCATATAATGTTGCCATTTTCAGCAGCCATAACTCCGGTAAGAAATCAGAGTTTACAATAAGCAGCGGTGGTAAAACTGCTACAATGGATGCTAAATACAACAGCAATGTTGCGGTACGCCTCAATGGCCTTGTTCCTAATGCACAGGGAGTTTTGCAAATCACAATCAATAAAAATGCAAACTCAGATTATTTCAATCTGAATGCAATGATTATTGAAGAATACAGTTCTTCAACTTTAATAAACCCTGATGATGTTTTTGCAACCCCAATTTTAGATACTTCAAAAATTCAGTTAACATGGAGCGACAGGAGTGATGTTGAAACAGGATACCAGATTTACAGATCGGTATCGCCTAACAGCGGATTTAGCCTCCTTGCAACAACTGCTGCAAACATTACTTCATATATTGATGCAACAGCAAAATCAAATACCCGTTATTACTATAAATTAAGAGCACTTAAAGGTTCTGCATATAGTAAATACAGCAATGTTTCATCTTGCATTATTGCTTCAAAAATTGTGTTTGTAAACTTTAATACTTTCGCAAATGAAAATGCGGCAGCTCCTTGGAATAACACATTTGGAACTTCAGCAGCAGGAACAAAATTCCTAAACCTGAACGATAACAGCAACGGGAAATCAGGTATTGATCTTCTTATCAGCAAAGAATTTAACGGACCCGGTTATGCAGGTGTTAATGCTAACGGCCTTTTCCCTAAAGAAGTAATGTCGAGCAACTATTGGACAGATGCCGGGCAAACCTCACAGGTTGTTTTCAGTAATTTGAATGTTACTAAAACATACAGGATTGGTATTTTCGGAAGCGCTATTATGTACAACTATTGCATTGCTAAATACAGTTGCAACGGACAGGCAGTTTACCTAAATTCACTTTACAACGATTCAAAAATTGTGTATTTGGATAACCTGACTCCCGATGAAAACGGAAACCTTGTAATTGATGTAAATACAATGGCAGGTTCTCCTTACGTGTTCACCGGTGCATTCACTGTAGAAGCTTACGATGATCCATTGAATCCGGGCCAGGGTGGAAGAGAGATCACAGAAGTTACAGATCCTGT
>JAFDXB010000130.1 GCA_018268175.1 Bacteroidota bacterium
AAAGTTTCAGAGCATTTCAGTAAAAATTTTATAGATTTCACATTGCCTCAAATCGGCGAAACAATAGAAATAAATTAAGGTGGCAAAAATTATAGGCATAGCAAACCAAAAAGGTGGAGTTGGAAAAACAACAACTGCAATTAATCTTGCAGCGAGCCTCGCTGTTCTTGAATACAAAACATTGCTTGTGGATGCCGACCCCCAGGCAAACAGCACCACAGGTGTGGGTTTTGAGCTTCATAATGTAACGCGTACACTTTACGACTGCATGGTTAATAATGCCACTGCAGAAGAAGTGATACTTAAAACAGACCTTCCATTTCTTGACCTGATACCATCACATATTGATTTGGTTGGAGCGGAAATTGAAATGATAAACCATCCTAACCGTGAAAGCGTTTTAAAACATATTTTATCTGCAGTAAACGATAAGTATGATTTTATAATTATAGATTGCTCACCATCATTAGGACTTATTACGGTAAATGCATTAACAGCTGCAAACAGTGTGGTTGTGCCTGTTCAAACAGAGTTTTTCGCTCTTGAAGGTTTGGGCAAGCTTTTAAATACAGTAAAAATTGTTCAAAATAGATTAAATCCATCGTTAAAAATTGAAGGTATTTTAATGACAATGTACGATGGCCGTCTTCGTTTGTGCAATCAGGTTGTGAACGAGGTAAGAAAACATTTTGAAGAAATGGTTTTTGAAACAGTAATCCACCGCAACACCCGACTCAGCGAAGCGCCAAGTTTCGGTAAACCGGTAATAATGTACGATTCAGACAGTAAAGGAGCAATAAATTATTTAAATCTTGCAAAAGAAATTCTGCAAAGAAATGATATGACAAGAATAAAGAAAGAAGATAAAGTTTTGAGTTAATCTTTAATTATGAGCAAGCAAAAAAAAAATGACATGTTGGGCAAAGGAATAAGAAGCCTTTTGCAAACAATTGACAGCGATTTAAAAACTACTACCGGCCATCTTAAAGATGAAGTTGTTGCTAAAAATACAGGCATAATCAGAATTCCTGTTGAAGATATAATACCAAATAAAAACCAACCGCGAAAAGATTTTAATGAACAGGCATTAAGTGAATTATCTGCTTCAATTAAAACCCACAATATAATACAACCCTTAACGGTTGTGGCCTCCGGCCATGGAAAATATAAACTTATAGCCGGTGAACGCAGGTTAAGAGCTGCTAAAATTGCCGGCCTTAAAGATGTTCCGGTTTATGTAAGAGAACTTGAAAAAAGCGATATTCTTGAACTAGCACTTTTAGAAAATCTGCAACGCGAAAACCTTAATGCAATTGAAGTTGCTTTAAGTTACAAACGTTTAATGGATGATCTTGAATATACTCAGGAACAAGTTGCCGAAAGAATGGGCAAAGAAAGAACCACAGTTTCTAATTACATCAGATTATTAAAATTACCACCTGATATTCAGGTTGCTGTAAGGAACAATGTAATTAGCATGGGGCACGCCCGCTCTTTAATAAATGTTGATTCTGTTGATAAACAATTATTCATTTTTTCTGAAATAAAGAATAAAGAACTTTCTGTTAGGCAAACCGAAGACCTTGTAAGGAAACTTTATCATGAAGTAAAAACAAAACCTGAAGTAAAGCAATCTTTACCTGCTGCATTTAAAAAGATAGAAGACAGTCTTGCATCTGAATATAGCACAAAAGTGAGATTGGCTCACAATAAAAATGGTAAAGGTTCAATTCAATTTGAATATTCATCTCTTGAAGAACTAAACAACTTATTATCTAAACTGAATATAAATGTCAGCTAATGAAGTACCGTTTGATTATATTTTTTCTATTGATCAGCGGCTCATCTGCATATTCTCAGAAAGACACTTTAGTTTTTGATACAACAGGAGTAATTCAAAAACAAAAAGGCATTGAAAAAGTAAAAATCGAAAGTAAATACAATCCCAAAGTTGCAATAAGAAGATCTTTAATACTGCCGGGTTGGGGGCAGGCAACAAATAAAAAATATTGGAAAATCCCAATTGTATATGGTGGATTGGGATTTACAACTTATTTATTTTTTCGTAACCTTAATCAATATAAGGATTCCCGTGATGCTTACCGACTGGCAACTGATGAAGACGAATCGAACGATTACTTAATAAAAGAACCATATTATACTGTAAGAAATCAACCTGACCGAATTCGTGTTTTCAGAAATGCGGTAAGGCAAAACCTCGACTATTCGGTACTTGCATTTATTGCAATATGGGGTTTAAATGTTGCTGATGCTGCTGTTGACGCTCATTTAAAAACATTTGATGTAAGCGACGATCTTTCACTTTTTTTAAAAGGCGGCTATAGCCCGATGGCAAAAACCAATGGCATTAGTTTGATACTTCAAATAAAGTAAATATGAAAATAGCATTGATTGGTTATGGAAAAATGGGAAAAGCCATTGAAAATATTGCATTGCAAAATGGCGACGAAATTGTTTTGAAAATTAACTCATCAAATTTATCCGATTTATCGGTTGAAAATATTAAACAGGCAGATGTGGCAATTGAGTTCACAAACCCTGAATCAGCCGCGGCTAATATTGAGTTTTGTTTAAAAAATTCAATTCCCGTT
>JAFDXB010000131.1 GCA_018268175.1 Bacteroidota bacterium
CCGGGTGAAATGGTTGAAGAATATACCGATCCTGAGATTATGAATGAGAAATTTGGGAGTTTGGTTGATTTAGTAATTGATGGCGGGCCGGGCGGAATGATTCCATCTACAGTTGTGGATTGTACCACCGAAGATTATAATGTTATAAGAATGGGCGCAGGTAAATGGGAAGAATAAAAAAAAATGGCCCGTGATAAAAATCACCGGCCTTGCTTACCTCTGAAACCACAAGAAAGACTTAATGAGGTTTGTATAAATAAAATAAAAAAAATACTATATATGCAAAAAAAATATCTGCCAAAGTTCTTTGGTAATGCGCAGGATGTGACTTTTGAAGGTCCTTAAATAAGATATATTTGGAAGGTTACTTTGAAGTAGAGTGTAAAATTAATAATTAATCTGAAAGTTCATAACTTTTTTTCAACATTTTTTTACATAGCATTCCGGGCATTTTTGTAAACTGCCCTCAATTTGCGGTTATACCAGTATTTTGGAAAGGTTTTTTTCATCAGAGTATCAATTCCCCGCATTCCAAATAATCGCCAAACGCCTTCAAGCTTTCCTGAAAGGCTTGACTGAAGAGCTCTTAAGCTCATTGCATATCCTGCCTCAATGTATTCCATATGATGCCAGTATCCGGCAGGCATGAATAAGGTATCTCCATGCTCAAGAATAACTTCAAAACCTTCTGCGTTTTTTACTGCCGGGAAATTTTCATAATCAAAATTTTGATGATAGTTTTCGAAATTGGCCACACTTAGCACCTCCCACGGCTTTCTATATAATTTATATTGTTCTTTAAAAGGGAAGAGAAGCACTCGCTTTTTACCCGTAAACTGAGTATGAAGGATATGGCTCATATCTATATCGAAATGCATATGGGTTACGGCACCCTGCCCTCCAACAAAAAGCATGGGAAATTTTTTTACAAAACCGGTCATATATTCATCCGGCCAAGTAAAATCAGCGGTTAGCTGTGGTGCATGCTGAAAAATATTGAATAAGAAAATTCGTAAATCAAGTGGGCCTTTTTGTGCTTTTTCAAGGTATTCTCCAAATAACATGTAATCGTCGGCAGTATTAATAGGAGTATATGAATCGCTTTTTATGTTATTGTAAACACCTACTTTTTTATCGCCAACTATGTCTATAAAATATTGCCATGTCCATTTTTGCAAGGCAGGCCATTTTTTCGATAATCCCTTAATTACAACGGGAATATTTTTATTATAATAATCAGATTTAAATTTCTCCGGCCTTAATTCATTAAAAGTATCTACTGTTTTTAGATGCATACAAAAATAAATTGGACTGCAATTTACGAAATAGAATTTCGGTTGAAAACTAATATACATTAGTTTTGTTTGAATGGCGCGAATAAAACCGACAGGAAATTTTAGCAAACAGGAACTTATTTTAGCGAAAGCCGCACTCTTATTCCGCAAAAGCGGATATACAGCAACTTCAATGAGGGCCTTGGCGGAAGAGCTGGGAATTGAAGCGCCATCACTTTACAATCATTTTTCTTCTAAAAATGAAATTCTTCAAAAAATATGTTTTAATACCGCAGATATTTTCAACAATAATATTAACAGAGAAATTATTTCAAAAGAAAATTGCAGTTTAATACTTGAAAACTTAATAAGGTTTCATGTGCGCAAAATGCTAAAAGATTTTGATTTTGTTTATGTTTCTGATCACGAATGGCGCCATTTACCCTCTCAATTGGTTACTGATTATTTAAATCAGAGAAAAACATATGAAGATAAGATGGTAAAAATTGTTGAAAAGGGAATTGCAAAAGGTGAGTTCAAAAAAATTTATCCTTATTCTGCTGTGCTTACAATTTTAAGTGCAGTTAGAGGTTTGGAAACTTGGCAAAAAAGAAAAAGAAGAATTTTTGAAACTGACCTTGAAAATGATATTGTTAAACATTTGCTTTATGGTCTAAAAAAATAATTTATGTCATCACATTTTTATAAACTACGAGTTAAAGATATCAAGCGTGAAACCGCTGATTGCGTTTCTATTAGTTTTGATATTCCGGAAAACCTTCGGCCTGAATTTGCTTTCCGCGAAGGGCAAAATATTACTATAAGAAAAATTATAGGCGGAAATGATGTACGCCGTTCGTATTCTATTTGCTCTGCACCTTATGAAAATGAATTACGCATTGCTGTTAAAAAAGTTGATTGCGGTGTGTTTTCAACATTTGCTACAGAAGAGTTGAAGATAAATGATGAGCTTGAGATTTTGTCTCCTATGGGAACATTTTATTCCAAAGGAGATGATGTAAAGGGACATTTTCTGGCAATTGCTGCAGGCAGCGGAATTACACCTGTTATTTCAATTATTAAGCACACTCTTGCAACCAAACCTCAAATAAACTTTACTTTAGTTTTTGGAAATAAAACAAGAAGTTCAATAATTTTCTTCGAACAACTTGAGGCGTTAAAAAACAAGTATATGTCGAGGTTTAATTTCATTAATATTTTGAGCCGCGAGCAAACCGATAATGCCATTCAGCATGGGAGAATAACACCGGAAAAACTTAATGAACTCGATAAAATAATTGATTATTCAACAATTAACAGAGTATTTATTTGCGGGCCTGAAAGAATGATATTTTCATGCAATGAATACTTCAGGAACAAAGGATTTTCGAAAGACCGCATTCATTTTGAATTATTTACAATTCCGGGTGAAACAGTTTCTCAAATAACAACCTCAACTGTTGTAGAAAAGGGAAATGAGGACTTAAGTGATATTACAGTTAAGGTTGATGGAAGGAGTTTTGATTTTAAACTTGCGAGAGACGGTTCAAGTATTCTGGATGCCGCGCTGGCGTTGAATATTGATCTCCCTTTCGCCTGTAAAGGCGGAGTTTGTTGCAGTTGCCGTGCATACATAGAAGAAGGAACTGTTGAAATGGATTCAAATTTTGCACTGGATGATGATGAGGTTGAAGCAGGTTTTGTTCTCACATGCCAGAGCCATCCTACTTCCGGCAAGGTAACAGTTGATTTTGACGTAAAATAGCATGAAAAAGAAAACCTTAAAAAGCGCGACTTTAATTAGCTAACAACCGTTAGTTTTTGTATCTTTATAAATAAAAATTTTACATGAATATTTTTGATCTCGAGCAAAAGTTTCAGGAAAAAATAGATAACGAAATTAAAATTGAACCCCGCGACTGGATGCCTGAGGCATATAGAAAGACGAATATCAGGCAAATAAGCCAGCATGCACATAGTGAAGTTGTAGGTATGTTACCTGAAGGAAACTGGATTTCGCGGGCGCCATCACTAAAGAGAAAAGCTATATTACTTGCCAAAGTTCAAGATGAGGCGGGGCATGGTTTGTATCTCTATTCAGCGGCAGAAACACTTGGAATGTCGCGAGAGCAAATGATTGAAGACCTTTTATCAGGAAAAGCCAAATATTCTTCTATTTTCA
>JAFDXB010000132.1 GCA_018268175.1 Bacteroidota bacterium
ATTTTTCGCCCAATGCCGCAGCAATTAGTAAAAGCAAAGTTGATTTTGGCTGATGAAAGTTAGTAACAATTGCCTTTACTATTTTAAAGTTATAGCCCGGCGCAATAATAATTTTTGTTTGAGTGAATATTTTGTCCAATTTGTTTTCAGACATATATTTTAATAGATGTGACAAGGAATCTTCAACTGAAATTTTAGAATCTGACAAAGGTTTTTCATAAACTTCCCATTGAGATAAATTCAAATTTTCATCATTATTTGCAAGCTTAACACCAAGCCAATATAAACTCTCAATTGTTCTTACCGATGTTGTTCCTATGGCAACAACATTCTTAAATTTTAAAATATTCTTTATTGTTGACGCAGAAACATCAATCCATTCAGGATGCATTTCATGGCCTGAAATTTCATTTGAAGAAACAGGTTTAAAAGTGCCTGCACCAACATGAAGTGTAATATAATCTATTGTGATACCGGAATGTTTCAGTGAATTGAAAACATCTTTACTAAAATGTAAGCCGGCAGTCGGTGCTGCAACAGATCCTTCCTGACGAGCATAAACAGTTTGGTAACGTTGTTCATCTGTTTCCTCAACATTTCGTTTTATGTAAGGAGGAAGAGGTACAAATCCTGCAACATGTATTATATCAGCAAATGTGAAATGCGCAGGAACCCAATAGAATTTTATAACAAATTTATCCCCTGCCCTTTCAATTATTTCAGCGTTTAATTCAACTGTAATCCCATTTATGGAAATGGTTTTTTTTATAGTTTTATCTTTCCATTTTGAAGCACCACCAACCATGCAAATCCAATAAGAACAAGCCTTTTGGGACATCACATCTTCGAAGCCACCAAAACTGCCGTAAGGTTCCAGACAAAATATTTCTATTTTCCCACCTGAAGGTTTTTGAAATATTATTCTTGCATGAATAACTTTAGTATCATTAAAAACCATTAATGAATCAGAGGAAATAAAATTTGCAATTTTACAATAAGTGCTAACAGTAATTTCCGAATTTTTATAAACTAAAAGTTTTGATGCATCTCTTGGTTCAGCAGGAGTAAATGCAATTTTGGTTTCCGGAAGATCATAATTATAATCTTCAATTTTAATATTGCCGGGATGAATATTGTTCTTCACGATGGCGCAAATTTACATATTCCTTGCGCCTTGTTTTATTTCATCAACAATGCCGGGATTAAGAAGAGTTGAAGTATCACCTGTATCATCATTTTTTTCAGCAATTTTTCTAAGTATTCTCCTCATAATTTTGCCGCTTCTTGTTTTAGGCAATTCTTTTACAAATTGAATTTTGTCGGGTTTTGCAATTGCACCAATAATTCTTGATACTGTTTCATTAATATCTTTTTTGGTATGATCTTCATCAATGTGCATCCCCTTTAAAATAACATAAGCATAAATGCCTTCACCTTTTATAGCATGAGGAAATGCAACTACGGCGCTTTCAACAACACCTGTATGCATATTAATTGCATTTTCTACTTCAGCAGTTCCAATACGGTGGCCGCTAACATTTAATACATCATCAACCCGACCAGTAATTCTGTAATTACCGTCGTTATCTCTTAAGCAACCATCACCGGAAAAATATAAATTTTCATAAGTTGAAAAATAACTTTGCCTGTATCTTTCTGTATTTCCATAGTTATCTCTTACAATTCCCGGCCACGGAAATTTTATACAAAGATTACCGGAAACATCGCCGCCTGCTAATTCATTTCCTTTATCATCAACAATTACAGGTTGTACACCAGGCAATGGCAGTGTGGCAAATGTTGGTTTTGAAGGAGTAACACCGGCAAGGTTTGAAATCATTATCCCTGCTGTTTCTGTTTGCCACCAGGTATCAACAATCGGGCATTTTTTCTTACCAACATTTTCATCGTACCAATGCCATGCTTCTTCGTTTATTGGTTCACCAACTGAACCTAAAACTTTAAGCGACGATAAATCCTTTCCTTCAAACCAGGATACACCTGAGGCCATTAAACTACGAATTGCTGTAGGAGCAGTATAAAGAATATCAACTTTATATTTATCAACAATATCCCAAAATCTTCCTGCGTCAGGATAAGTAGGAATACCTTCAAACATTATTGTTGTTGCACCGGCACATAAAGGGCCGTAAAGAGTATAGCTATGACCGGTTATCCAGCCCAAATCAGCGGTGCAAAAATGAATTTGATCCGGTGAATATTGAAACGTGTTTACAAATGTATAAGTTGTCCAAACCATATAACCGCCGGTGGTATGCACCACACCTTTTGGCTTACCGGTACTTCCTGAAGTGTATAAAATAAAAAGCATATCCTCCGCGTCCATTTCTTCTGCCTCGCATTTATCACCAATAATATTTTGCGCAGCTTTAATTTCATCATCCCACCAAACATCACGTCCGCCAATCATGCTAATCGGTTTGTTTGTTCTTGATAATACAATAACTCTTTTTACGGATTCACAACCAAGCAAAGCATCATCAATTGTATCTTTCATGCTGATCTGCTTTTCGCCTCTGTAAGCTCCGTCAGAAGTTATTACCAGAGAACAGCCTGCATCATCTATTCTGTCGCGAAGCGCTATTGCAGAAAATCCACCAAATACCACCGAATGTATTGCTCCAATTCTTGCGCAAGCAAGCATTGCAATTGAAAGTTCGGGCACCATTGGTAAATAAATACAAACCCTGTCGCCTTTCTTTATACCGTTATTCCTTAACACGTTAGCAAACAAGCATACTTCGTCAAAAAGTTCTTTATAGGTAAAAGAACGAGCCTTTTCATGCGGATTATTCGGCTCCCATAAAATAGCTGTTTTATTCGCATTTTCAGTTAAATGCCTGTCTAAACAATTTTCAGTGATATTTAATTTGCCACCAATAAACCATTCAATTTTGGGCTTCCTAAAATCCCACTCCAAAACTTTATTCCACTTTTTCCGCCAACTAAAATTTTCTGCTATTTCAGCCCAAAATGCTTCCGGGTTTTCAACACTTCTTTTATAATGTTCTTTGTATTGCTCTTCAGATTTAATCTGGTAAGGATAAGCCATTTACTTTTACTTTGCGAACAATTTACAAAGAAAAAATTATTTATGAAATGAACTATTGTATTAAAAATAATATTTGATGTAGTCCGGTATTACTTTCCCTGCACTTGCAGGAGAATTAAATACAGAATTGCTTAATTGTTTTTATCGGCCTTAAGGCCGGAAATGCTAAATTACCTTTCTGTTTTTATTCCAAACCCAACAGGATATTTTTTGGAAATGGTAACAGGAAGAACTCCTTTAAAAGGCAATTTATTTTCAAGCATATCCATTACAGTATTTTGAATAACAGGCATATCTTCATAACACACTATAAGAGATTTTAAATTTTCCCAATTCTTTGCTGCATAGGCATTACCGAACAAAATTACAGTCCCTTTTATGTCATTTACAAATTTTACAACCTGTTGAGATATTCCAAAATTGTTTAATGGTGGGCGGTTAATGTTATGAATGCCTACAATAACATTATCAAATTTATTAAGCTTACTTAAAATGTTATCTAAAGCTTTTGGATCATTTTTCTGAAGTGATATAAAAAATACTTCGGCATTATAATCTTCTTTTAATCTTTTAGAAATTTCATTTTCAGATATTGCACCAACAGCTAAATACGCCGTTGTATGTTTGTTATTTAAAATTTTATGGTGCGGCTTCGCCAGAAGTGTAATAGCATTTTCTGCTACAAGCCTTGTCATTTCAGGCACTTCAGAATTAATATCGTTTGTTAAGTTGGTTAAATTTATTTCTTTCAAATTCGGTAAAACATATTTATACTTCGCAAGCAATACTTTTTTACAATGCCTTTCAATATCATCCGCAGATAATTTGCCTAACCTTATCGCATCTTTTATCAAAGTAATAGAATTTTCAATATCTGCCGGAAGGCACAGCACATCATTTCCTGCAATTAATGATTGCACTGATGCTTCGCCACCCGGAAAATATTTTTGCACTCCCTGCATTTCCAATGCGTCTGTAAATATTAATCCTTTAAACCCAAGTTTTTCTTGTAATAAAGAAATTACATTCAACGGTGAAATTGATGTAGCCTTGTTTTTTGATGAATCAATTGAGGGTATATATAAATGTGCATTCATAACAGCATCAACTCCTGCTTCGAACATTTTTTTAAAAGTAAAAAGTTCTAAAGTATCAAGTTGCTTCAATGATTTATTTATTACCGGCAAATCAAAATGTGAATCAACCGCTACATCTCCGTGCCCGGGAAAATGTTTCGCGCAAGCCATAATCAAATTGTCTTGTAGCCCTTTCATGTATTGAATACCGAAGGATGCAACCTTAAATTTGTTTTCACCGAAACTTCTGTCATTAATAACAGGATTTGAAGGATTATTATTCACATCAACAACCGGTGCAAAATTTACATGAATTCCCATTCTGTGGCATTGTTGGGCAACTACTTTTCCGTATTTATAAACAATTGATGAATCACTCATTGCACCGAGCATCATTTGTTTGGGCAAAAGCAAAATACTGTCAAACATCCTTTGGCCTAAACCCCATTCAGCATCAATGCTAATCATAACAGGTGTTTTGGCAATTGCCTGAATGCGGTTTATAGTTTCCGCTTGTTTAACAGGCGCCCCCTGAAATACAATTACTCCACCAATATTATATTTTCTAATATAATCTTCAACCTCTTTATCAAAATAAGTAACCTTGTTGGTTTTTAAATCAATGGTTGATAACCTTACAATTATCAATTGAGCAATTCTTTCTTCCTCAGAAAGGCTGCTAAACACACTGTCAACCCACCTTTCGGCAGATGTTTGAGCTTTTACAAAAAAAGAAAAACAACAAAGAATTAAGGTAAGCACAATACGCATAGTGAAATGGATATAGTATTTTTGAAACTTCAAATTTCAACATTTTGTCCGACATAATTCAATTACTTCCTGATAACATTGCAAACCAGATAGCTGCAGGTGAAGTTATTCAGCGCCCTGCAAGTGCGGTAAAAGAGCTTTTAGAAAACGCTGTAGATGCCGGGGCCGATGAAATAAAATTATTTGTAACCGACGCCGGCAAAGCCCAGATTCAGGTTATTGATAATGGTTCGGGAATGAGTGAAACCGATGCCAGAATGGCCTTTGAAAGGCATGCAACATCCAAAATAAAAAAAATTGAAGATCTTTTTAGTATAAAAACAATGGGCTTCAGAGGAGAAGCGCTCGCAAGTATTGCAGCAGTTTCTCAGGTTGAATTAAAATCAAAAAGAAAAGAAGATGATGCCGGTATTTATATTGAGATTGAAAACAGCAGAGTAATTAATCAAGAACCTGTAGCATGGGAAAAAGGAACAAGCATTTCCATGAAAAACTTGTTTTTTAATGTTCCTGCAAGAAGAAATTTTTTGAAAAGCAACAGTTCCGAACTTCGGCATATAATTGATGAATTCATCAGGGTTTCAATGGCATTCCCTGAAATATTTTTTTCCTTTTCATCTAATGGGCAGGAAGTTTTTCACCTTGAGAAAGGTTCCTTAAAACAAAGAATAGTACAAATTCTCGGCAACAGTTATAATTCGAAATTAGTAAGTGTGCAGGAGAAAACTGATTACATGAATATTTCCGGATTTGTTGGAAAACCTGAAACTGCAAAAAAAACCAGAGGAGACCAATACTTCTTTGTGAATAACAGATTTATAAAAAGCGCATACCTCAATCATGCTGTCAATAATGCTTTCAGCGATTTAATTCCTAAAGACAGCTTTCCGATGTATGCATTGTTTATTGATTTAAATCCGGCAGAAGTTGATATAAATGTTCATCCTACAAAACAGGAAATAAAATTTGAAGATGAAAAAATAATTTATGCATTTGTTCAGGCTGCTGTAAAACATGCACTTGCTCAATTTAGCATAACACCTACTCTTGATTTCGATCTTGATCCGGGCATTCAGAAACTTGATGCTGTTAATAAGCCTTTTACCGAAGAAGAAAAAACAAGAAGCAGTAACTCATCTTTATTTCGATCCTTTACTGAAAAAAATCAAGCGCACTTTATTGAAAAAAGAAGTGATCTTGAGCACTGGAAAGATCTTTATGAATCACCTTCAACATCATTAAAATCTAATAGTTCTGTTCTTATAGAAAAACCTCAAACAAATATTGCCGAAACATCAGATGTTTTTCAAATTTTGAATTCATATATTTTATTACAAAATGATGAAGGTTTTGTTTTGATAAATCAACAAAATGCACACGAAAGAGTATTGTATGAACGGTATATCAGAGCAATGTCTGACAAACCAATAGCAACGCAAAAAAGTTTATTTCCTGCATCAGTAGAATTAAGTGTTGCTGATGCTGCGCTTTTATCAGAATTAATTCCCGACCTGATTGCATTGGGTTTTATTATAGAACCCTTTGGCAGCAATACTTTCATAATTCAAGGGTCGCCTGCTGATGTATCACAAGGAAGTGAAAAATATATTCTCGAAAATATATTGGAACAATACAAACATTTCAGCTCAGACATAAAACATTCGCGACGTGAAAAGCTTTTACGTTCAATGGCATTACAGCAATCAGTGAAAACAGGGACTGTTCTTTCAAAATCGGAAATGCAAAACTTAGTAAAAGAATTATTTGGTTGCAGCATACCATCAGTTTCCCCCAATGGAAAACCGGTGATAATGAAATTTGAAAAATCAGAACTTGATAAAATGTTCGGAAGATAATTACTTTAAAACTTCAGCAAGTTTCATTTCCAAAGCTGGCCCTCTTAATTCAGTTGCAATAATTTTTCCGTCGGGATCTATCAAAACATTATATGGTATGCCTTCAAATTTATAAAGATCAACGGCAGCGCTGTTCCAAAATTTCAAGTCACTAATTTGTTTCCAGGTTAAATTATCTGCCTTAACTGCTTTCAGCCATTCATCTTTAGTTTTATCGAGAGATACTCCTAAAATTGTAAAATTTTTATTTTTAAATTTATTGTATGCTGCAACTACAGCAGGGTTTTCATTCCGGCAAGGGCCGCACCAACTTGCCCAAAAATCTACTAAAACATACTTTCCGCGCAAGCTCGATAAGCTGAATGGTTTTCCTGATTCATCATTCATTGTGATTTCAGGAGCTACATCACCAACCGAAGGCATTGTAGTTTTAGCCGCTTCCTTTTTTTTATTTTCTGCAACAATTGCATTGTAATTATTTACAAGCGCTTTAATTCCTGAGTGGTTAGCAAAACGTTTTTCAAGGCCCGCCACAGGTTTGCTCAATTCTTCCATTGGAATGCCTCTTGTATATCCTAATGCGAACATTGCCACTACAGGATCTGAAACTGTATCAACATAGTTGATAAGAAAATTTTTAAAGTTATTGTCAAGCCCCTCAAGTTTTTCCGACGACGCTTTTACAAGGCTGTCATTGTTAGGTAAAACTTTAATTCTTTCAAGTTCATCAGCACCGGCAAGCATTTCGTTGCGCTGGGATTCCATATAAAGAAGAAAATTTTTCAACAATAAATTCGCCTTAGTTTGAAAATCAGGCCCTGAAAGTGATGAATCTTTTAAATCAGCAACAAAGTTTATTTCCTTACCATCGTTTATAAAAATATATCCGGAGCCTGAAGTAGCCAACCTTAAGCGGAACATTCCTTCTTCGTTAGACATGCCTTTAGCAGTGAATTTCCCATTTTCAAGTTTCGCCGTGTCAATAACTTCCGGTTCTTTTTCACTAAAAAAAAGTTGATCTAAATAAATTTCCTGATCAGGTGCATTTTTAATTGTACCCGAAACAGTAAATGAATTATCAGTCGTATTTTCTTTACAGCCCGAAAAAAATAATGAGGCAAAAATAAATACAGGAAGTAATTTCATAATCTCGATTTAAGCGTGCAAAAATATCAAATGCGTTTTTATCAAAAGGTTGGCATTTTTTTTATAAGAAAACTTTAGGTTATAATGCTTTTAAATATTCTTTAATTTTTCCAATAACCTTATCAAATGAGCCTATATCAGCGCCCCCGGCTGAAGCAAAAGTTTTTTGTCCACCTCCGCCGCCTTTAATGATGGGGCTAACAATTTCTTTAATAATTTTTGAGGCATCCAAATTCAAATCCTTTCCCACTCCTATTGCAACCTGGGCTTTTTCATTAACAACACTGCATAAAACAACAAGATTGTTATTTCCGGTTAGTAAATGGCATAACTTTCTTAAAGAATCAACATTCTGAACTTCAACAATTTGAGATATAACAGGAATGTTATTTATTGTTTCAGTTTTTTGAATAAGATCGTTTTTTAATGAATTGACAATTTTAGATTCAAGGTTTTCAATCTTTTTTTCAAGAGAAGATTTTTCTTCAATAAGTTTCTCAACGCTCTTTACTGAATTTTTTGATTTAAGAATTTCTGTTAAATCACTATCAGCTTTAAGTTTATCGAGAATAAAATTAACAGCGGCCGAACCTGTTAATGCTTCAATTCGTCTAACGCCTGCAGCAACTGCACTTTCAGAAGTAATGATAAAAGTGCCAATCATGCCCGTACTTTGTAAATGAGTACCGCCACACAATTCTACCGAAAAATCAGGATCCATTGTAACAACCCGTACAGTATCGCCGTACTTTTCACCAAACAATGCCATGGCGCCGGCTTTCAGAGCATCTTCTTTTGGCATTTGCTTTATTTCTATGGGAATATTTTTACGGATTTTTTCGTTTACTATAACCGTAATTTCTCTCAATTCTTCAGCCGTTAATTTTGAAAAATGAGAAAAATCAAATCTCAAAACTTCCGGTGAAACAAGAGACCCTTTTTGATTTACATGGCTGCCAAGAACTTGTTTTAAAGCTGCATGCAAAAGATGCGTTGCCGAATGGTTATAGGCAGTACACAACCTGCTTTGTGCATTTACATTTGCTGAAACAATCCCACCGGGGTTCAGTGGCATTCTGTCGGCAAAATGCACTATAAGGTCATTCTCTTTTTTGGTGTCGAAGATTTCAATTTTTTCATCCCCAAAAATTAAAACACCCTTATCGCCGGTTTGTCCGCCACTTTCAGCATAAAACGGAGTTTCTTTTAATACAATTTGAAAGCTATTTTTATTTTTTGTTTTAACAGGCCTGTATTTAATTATATGTGAATCGTGAACAAGTTTGTCGTAACCAACAAAAGAATTTTCTGAATCGTTGCTTAACACTACCCAATCGCCTGTTTCAGCAGCAGTTGCAGCCCGGCTTCTATCCTTTTGTAAAGCCATTTCCTTTTCAAAGGCCTGCATATCAACATCAAGGGAATTTTCAGAAGCAATAAGCCTTGTAAGATCAATCGGGAATCCATAAGTGTCTAATAATTCAAATGCTTCTTCACCGGAAATAATTTTTGAGGAAGATGATATAATTACATCCATCTTTTTTAGCCCCTTTTCAAGAGTTCGCAAAAAAGCATCTTCTTCTTCTTTAACAACTTTTGAAATAAAATCAATTTGAGATTTCAGTTCAGGAAAAACATCTTCAAATTTATTTGCCGTAACGGGAAGCAACTGAAAAAGTAACGGAGATTTATAATCAAGGTAAGAATAATAATATCTTACAGCTCTTCGTAAGATGCGGCGTATAACATAGCCTGCACCTGTGTTATAAGGCAGTTGGCCGTCAGCAATTGTAAAAGCAATTGCTCTGATATGGTCGGCAATTACGCGAAAAGCGATACTTTCTTTATCATCAGAAAAGGAATATTTTTTACCAGTAATTTTTTCCGTTTCCTTAATTATGTCCAAAAAAATATCAGTATCATAGTTGCTGGTTTTGTTTTGAAGAACTCTTACAAGCCTTTCAAAACCCATTCCTGTGTCAACATGCTTCGCAGGAAGTAATTCAAGTTCACCACTTTTTTTTCGGTTATATTGAATAAAAACGTTGTTCCATATTTCAATTACCTGAGGGTGATCTTTATTTACAAGCGATGCACCGCTAATTTTAATTTTTTCTTCGGCAGTTCTGCAGTCAGCATGAATTTCGGTACACGGCCCACATGGACCTGTATCTCCCATTTCCCAAAAATTATCCTTTTTATTGCCGAGTAGAATATGATCTTCAGGAACATACTTTTTCCATTCATTCCACGATTCTTCATCTTTTGGAAGGCCTTCTTTTTCATCGCCTTCAAAAACTGTTACGTATAAATTTTCTTTTTGAATTTTATAAACTTCTGTAAGTAATTCCCAACTCCATGCAATTGCTTCTTTTTTAAAATAATCGCCAAAGCTCCAATTGCCAAGCATTTCAAACATTGTGTGATGATAGGTATCCACACCAACTTCTTCGAGGTCGTTATGTTTACCGCTAACGCGGAGACATTTCTGTGTATCCGCAATACGCGTGGAAGGCGGAACTTTATTCCCAAGAAAAAAATCTTTGAACTGATTCATTCCTGCATTCGTAAACAATAATGTAGGATCATTTTTAATTACGATTGGTGCAGAAGGAACAATTAAATGCTG